>JAFNAJ010000287.1 GCA_017860085.1 Acidobacteriota bacterium
TGGGCCCTGCGCCAGCCGGACGGCACGCTGAAGCTGTACTTCGCCGTCGAGAACCCGTCGGGCATCTCCGCGCGGGCGCTGGCCGTGATCCTCGACAAGAGCCTGTCGGGGCGCCCACCTGCCGAGGTCGCCCGTGTGTCGCCGGACATCGTCGAGCGGATCTTCCGGCAGAACATCTCGATGGGGAAGGGGATGGGCCTGATGTCGATGGTGCTTGCCGTGCAGGCCCTCGCGCGGCAGGCACTGGCCGACGACAGCGGGACCGTGCCGCCCCGATGACAGTTTCGTGAGCCGCTGACGGAAACCGCACGGCGTGTGCGTGCGCGTGCGCGGAACCGGACCACCGGGGAGCGGCGGCGCCGGGCACGAACCTTGTATCTGGACTCGCGTCGCTGCAGCCATGCAGACCGCGAGCCTCCCCGCCACCACGCACCCGTCCGTCGTCATTCCCGGGCCCTCGCTGGCGGGTGGGGACGTGTACTACCCCATCGACCTCGATGGCCTGGTGATGGACACGGTCCTCGACTTCAACCTGTACCTCGAGGCCGGTGACGCGAGCTACGTCCTCTTCCGATCGCCCAACCTGCCGTTCTCGGTCACCCATCGCAACCGGCTGCTCGACAACGGGGTGCGGACGCTCTACGTCCGGTCGGACGAGCGTGGGCACTACACGAAGTACCTCGAGGAGAACATCGGGTCGGTGCTGGCCAATCCCGAGGTTCCGCAGCGGAAGAAGGCCACGCTGCTCTATGGCGTGTCACGCAACGTGGTGCGCGACGCGTTCGACGAGCCGCGGTCGAGCGCCATCGTGCCCCGGACACGCCGACTGGCCACCGAGACCGTCGACTTCGTGCTCCAGCGCGAGGGCGCCATGGCGCAGCTCGCCTCGATCATGGCCACCGACTACTACACGTACACGCACTCGATCAACGTGTGCGTGTTCGTGGTGGCGCTGGCGCACCAGTGCGGTGTCGCGCGCGCAGACATCCAGGAACTGGCCGTCGGTGCGCTGCTGCACGACCTCGGCAAGAGCCGCGTGCCGAAGGAACTGCTCAACAAGTCAGGCGACCTGACGAGCGAAGAACTCGAGCTGATCCGCAAACACGTCGAGTGGGGTGAGGAACTGCTCGGACAGCACCGGCAGCTGTCACCGGTGGTGATGCTCCCGGTGGCGCTGCATCATGAGAAGCTCGACGGATCGGGGTACCCTCGGCGGCTGACGGGCGACCGGATCCACCTGTTCGGCCGAATCACCGCGCTCGCCGACTGCTTCGACGCGATGACGACGAGGCGATCGTACCAGCGGGCGATGACCGGCTACGAGGCCCTCAACCGCATGCAGACCGTGCTACGGGGCAAGTTCGACGACCTGCTGCTCGAGAAGTTCATCCGCATGCTGCGACGGCCCGACGCCGCCTGATCACCGGAAGCCGACGACGAGCCCGAGCAGCCGACCTCCGGCCCTCCGGGTTCCTACCGCCCTCCAGCCGGTACCGTGGGCGCGACGATGAGCGGCACACCGCGCGTTGCCGCGTCCTGGTTCAGCGTGGCGAGATCGCCCGCGACGAGGGCGGCGAACTCGGTCGCGTAGGCGTCGAGTTCCCGGCGCAGCTCGGCGTGCACCTGCTCGAGGCCTTGGGTCGGCCGACCGTCGCCCTGCCAGGCAAACCAGAGCAGCGGGCTGAGCCTCGAGTACAGGCGCGCCCCGGGCTTCATCGCCAGGATGTCGTAGACGATCTCCGCCTTGGGGTTGTGCAGCTTGCCTTCGAGGGCGTCGAGTTTGGGCACGATCGCCTCGGCGCTGGCACGCAGGTCGGTCTGCTGATCGCCCGCGAACGTGGACACCCTCGCGCGGATCTGCTCGCGGACCGACTGCACGCCGTTCACGAGGTCGGCGAGCCGGCTGATGTCGTCTCGAACGCGCAGGGCGAACCTGGCTTGCGCCTCGAGGTCCTCGCGCGACACCGACAGGCGGGGATCGGCGACCACCTCGATCGTCGTCGTGGCCGTCTTGTCGCCCGCCGCCAGGCGCAGCGTGTAGAGGCCAGGGGGCACGAATGGGCCGACCGCGGGGTCGCCGGTGTCGATCTTGGCGTTCTTGATCTTGCGCGCGCCGTCGTAGCGAAGGTCCCAGATCGCTCGCTGCACGCCCGTGTCCGCGACCAGTTCACCCTTCCGCTTCTCGAGGGGCTCCTCATCGTCGTCGCTGCCGTCAGGCGGACGTGGGACGCTCGACAGCCTGCGGACCCGTGCGCCCGAGGCGTCGAGAATCTCGAGGCTGACCTCGCCCTCGGGCTTGTCGCGGAGGGTGTAGTAGATGCGGGCGCCGCGCGGCGGGTTCTCGCCGTACCCCTTGCCTGAACGACCGCCTCCGTAGCGCCACGCCACCGTGCGTTCGCCGCTGAAGATGTGGACGTCGCGGGTGCCGATCTCGGACGTCCACGCCCGGAGGGGCGCCAGGTCGTCGAGGATCCAGATCGACCGGCCGTGCGTGCCGACCACGAGGCTGCCGTCCTTGATCTTGAGGTCGTGTACGGCCACCGTCGGCAGGTTGAGACGAAGCGCCTGCCACGCGGACCCGCCGTCGCGACTCAACATCACGCCGCGTTCGGTGCCGAGGTAGAGCAGGGCGCGCGAGGTGGGGTCCTCGCGCACGACGTGGAGGTAGACGTCCTGCGGCAGGGTCTTGTCGAGGCGGGTCCAGGTCTTCCCGTAGTCGGTGGTCTTGAACAGGTAGGGCCGCATGTCGTCGAGACGGTGCGCATCGACGACCACGTAGGCCGTGCCGGCGTCGAAGCGCGACGGTTCGACCGTGGCGACCGTGCCCCATTCGGGCATGCCCGGCATTGCGCTCGTCACGTTGGTCCAGGTCCGGCCATCGTCGCGGGTGACGTGCACGAGCCCGTCGTCGCTGCCCACCCAGATGAGACCCTTCTCGAGTGGCGACTCGGCCACGGCGAAGATCGTGCAGTAGGTCTCGACGCCCGTGTTGTCGCCCGTGATCGGGCCGCCCGACCACTGCTGCTTCGTCTTGTCGTTGCGCGTCAGATCGCCGCTCATCGCGTCCCAGGTCTGGCCACCGTCCCTGGTCCGGAACAGCACCTGGGCGGCGTGATAGACGACCTTCGGATCGTGGGGCGAAATGCTGATCGGGGCGGTCCACTGGAAGCGGTATTTCATCTGCTCGGCGCCCCATCCCGAGGGGTTGTCGGGCCAGGCGCTGATGTTGCGGGCCTGCCGGGTCCGGTGGTCGTAACGGGTCATGATGCCGAGATACTCGCCGGCATACACGACGTTCGGATCGGACGGGTCGGAGACGATGTGCCCGGCTTCGCCTCCGCCCACGCCGTACCATTCGTACGGTGTGACGCCGCCGCGCAGCAGGTTGTCGCTTGGCCCCTGGGCCGTCCCGATGTCCTGCAGCGTGCCCCCGACGTGGAATGGCACGCGCGCGTCCACATCGATGTGGTAGAACTGCCCGATCGGGAGCTTCGGCGCGAACCACGATTCACCCCCGTTGAGCGAGATCTCGACGCCGCCGTCGTTGGCGATGATCATCCGGCGCGGGTCGGCGGGATCGATCCAGAGGTCGTGGTGATCGCCGTGGTCGTAGCCCTTGACGTACTCGATGGTCTTGCCGCCGTCGATGGTCTTGAGCAGCGGCACCTGCGGAAACCAGACCTCGTTGGCGTTGGTGGGGTGCACGGTGAGCGTCGAGTAGTACCACGCCCGCTGGCGCAGCCCGCGATGGGCGCTCACTCGCGTCCACTCGGTTCCGCCGTCATCCGATCGGAACAGGCCGCCCGCCTCCGCTTCGATCAGCGCGTACACACGACGTCCGTCGGAGGGGGCGACCGCCACGCCGACCTTGCCCCAGGGCCCCTTGGGCAAGCCGTGGCCGGTGAGCGTCGTCCACGTGTCGCCCCCATCTCGTGAGACGTGGAGGCCGCTGCCCGGTCCCCCGCTGACGAGCTCCCAGGGCCGCCGACGGGTCTGCCAGAATCCTGCGAAGACGATGTTGGGGTTCGACGGGTCGAGCGCCACGTCCGATGCGCCAGTGTCGGCGTCCTTCTTGAGCACCTGCTGCCAGGTCTTGCCGCCGTCGCGCGTGCGGTAGACGCCACGCTCGGGATTGGGACCAAACGCGTGGCCGAGGACCGCCGCGAACGCGATGTCCGGGTTGCGTGGGTGCACCGCCATCGTGCCGATCTGGCCGTCCTGGCGCCAGACGTGCGTCCACGTCTTGCCCGCGTCGACCGACTTGTAGATGCCGTTGCCGGCCGCCACGTTGCCGCGGACGTTGGCCTCTCCCGCGCCCACGTACACCACGTTGGGGTCGGACGGCGCCACGGCGATCGAGCCAATCGACGAAGCAGGCTGATC
>JAFNAJ010000013.1 GCA_017860085.1 Acidobacteriota bacterium
TTTCGTGGGAGGTTGGGATGAGACTGCGGCTCCCCATCCTGGCGGCCGTGCTGACGCTGGTGCTCGCTCCAGCGGTTGGCTTGGCGCAGCAGCAGACAGGCAACATCGGCGGTCGTGTCACCGACAACTCGGGCGCTGTCCTGCCCGGTGTCACGGTGACCATCACTGGGCCCGGGCTGATCCAGCCGCGCGTGCTCACGACGTCGGAGACCGGGTCGTACAGCGCCCCGAACATTCCGATCGGTGACTACTCGATCAGGTTCGAGCTGGCCGGCTTCCGGACGGTGGTGACCCAGGACATCCGGATCACCATCGGGTTCAACGCGGAGGTCAACGCCCAGCTCGAGGTGTCCGCCGTGGAGGAGACCATCACGGTCACCGGCGAGAGCCCCATTGTCGACACCAAGGGCACTTCCGCGAAGACCACGTTCGACATCGAGACCCTGCAGAACATCCCGTCGGCGCGGGACCCGTGGGTGATGCTCGAGCGGGCTCCGGCGATCGCCATGGACCGCGTGAACGTCGGGGGCACCCAGTCGGGCCAGCAGTCGGGCTACGTCTCGCGCGGATCGGGGAGCACCAACAACAAGTGGGCCATCGACGGCGTGGACGTCACCGACATGTCGGCCACGGGCGCCTCGCCCATCTACTACGACTTCGACATGCTGCAGGAGATGCAGGTGACCACGGGCGGGGCCGACGCGTCGCAGCAGACGGGCGGTGTGGGCATCAACTTCGTAACCCGCTCGGGCACCGACCGCTTCCGTGGATCGGGCCGCTACTACATCACCGACGACAGCATGCAGGGCGACAACCTCACCGACGAGATCAAGCTTCAGCGGTCGGGCTCGGGTGCACCCATTCAGAACATCAAGGACTACGGGTTCGAGGTGGGCGGCCCCATCGTGAAGAGCCGGCTCTGGTATTGGGGCAGCTACGGCAAGCAGGACATCAAGGCCGGGATCGTGGGCTTCTACCTGCCCACGCCCGAGTGCCAGCAGATGAAGAAGGACCTCGCGGCCAACCCGCTGGCGCCCTATTCCACCGACGAGCAGCGTGCCTGCCTCGGCACCGACGGCACGGAACTGAACAACTACAACTGGAAGATCAGCTGGGTGCCGGTTCAGAACAACCGGTTCAGCTTCCAGAACACCTGGGCCGAGAAGTTCAAGAATGCGCGCAACGCGGCCGACACGCGTCCGATCGAGACCACGTGGCGGCAGAAGGCCGTGTCTGGCGACTACGGCACGTTCGGCTGGGACGTGGGGCCGTCGCCGTTCTGGAAGATCGGTGACCAGCACGTCATCAACGACCGCTGGCTCGTCGACTTCCAGTACTCGCACCTCGGCAACAACTTCATCCTCGACTTCCACGAGGACAGCCTCAACGACGTCCAGCCGGTGTACGAGATCAACACGGGCGTCTGGGGCCGGTCCTACAACCGGTCGGGCCCGTACATCCGGCCGACCACGAGTTACGACTTCACGACGAACTACTTCCTGCCCAGCGTGGCCGGTGGCGATCACGCCTTCAAGGCGGGCTTGCGCTACCGCACCGCGCCGGCGCACTCCGAGACACACTGGGGCGGCAACACGGTGGCGGCGTTCCGCAACGGCGTGCCGGCCGAGGCGTGGCTCTACCGCGACTCGATTACCGACTACGACCTGAAGACCTGGGCGTTCTACGTGCAGGACACGTACACGGTCAACCGGTTCACGCTCAACCTGGGGATCCGGTTCGACCACCAGGAGGACAGCGCGCTGTCGTCGTCGGTGCCGGCGCACCCGTTCGCGCCGCAGTGGCTACCGGCCGTCACCTTCCCGGGCGCCGACTCCGGCGTGGCGTGGAACAACTGGTCCCCGCGGCTGGGCCTGACCTACGACATCCAGGGCAACGGCCACACGGTGGCCAAGGCGTCGTACGCGACCTACTACGGCCAGATGGCACCGGGTTCGCTGGCGGGCATCCTCAACCCTGTCACCGAAGCTGAAATCGACTTCCGATGGAACGACCTCAACGGCGACCAGACCGTCCAGGGCAATGAGGTCGACTACGCGTCGGGCTGGCTCTACTACGGGGGCAACTACAACCCGAACAACCCGAGCTTCGTCGGCACCGCCAACACGGTGGACCCGGACATCAAGAACGACCGCACGCGGGAGTTCATCATCGGCCTCGACCACGAGCTGTTCTCCGGCTTCGCGGTGGGCGCGACCTACATATGGCGCAAGTACGACCAGTTCCTGTGGGACGACCGCGTCAACTTCGGGAGCAGTGACTACGTGGCCCGGACCTTCACGCCGGCGGCCTCGGCGTGCCCCAACGTCGGGTCGAGATGCGAGACGGTCACCTACTATGAACCGACGCGCTCAATCCCCTCGCTGCGCGTTCGCACCAACCGTCCGGACTACTATCGTGACTACAACGGGTTCGAGTTGTCGGCCATGAAGCGCTACTCTCGCCGCTGGTCGGCGAGCGTCAGCCTTGCCTACAACGACGCCGTGGAGAACTACGCCTCGCCGGACTCGTACGAAGACCCGACCAACATCGACAAGCTCGACGGCGGGCAGTTCGCACCCGAGTCGGGCGGCAGCGGCATCGACAACATCTTCACCAACGCCAAGTGGCTCTTCAAGGCCAACGGCCTCTACACGATGTTCTGGGACATCGGTGTGGCCGCCAACGTCCAGTACCGCCAGGGTTATCCGTTCCCGCAGGCCATCCTGAGCCCGACCCGGGCGAACGGCGCCGGCCGGGCGACCGTGCTCCTCGACACGATGGGCGACGTGCGCTTCGACGACCTGTTCGTCATGGACCTGAGGTTCGACAAGTCGTTCGGGTTCGGGACGCTGAAGATCATCCCGAGCATGGACATCTTCAACCTCACCAACACGAACACCGTGCTGGCCCGGAGGAGAAACCAGAACGCGACGAATGCGAACTACATCAGCGGCATCGTGGCGCCGCGGGTGATCCGGTTCGGCGTGCGCGTAACCTGGTAACACACCGGCTGGCACCAGTACACGTTCAGGGGCGGGGGATACTCCCCGCCCCTTTTTCCCCCAGGCGCAGGTCTGAAGACCTGCGCTACCGCAGCCTCGCCGGCGCCGCGTGCTCGACCCTCGTTCCGAGCAACGGCAGAAACGCGGCGAGCCACTGTGGGTGCGCGGGCCACGCCGGTGCTGTGACCAGGTTGCCGTCGACGACGGCCTGATCCACCGGGATGTCGGCGTATGTCGCACCGGCACGGGTCACGTCGGGCCCGCACGCGGGATAAGCCGAGCAGGTGCGCCCCTCGAGCACTCCGGCAGCGGCCAGAACCTGCGCGCCGTGGCACACCGCGGCAATCGGCTTCGCTGCGCCTGCGAAGTGCTTCACGATCTCGATCACGCGCGGGTTGAGGCGGATGTACTCCGGCGCGCGGCCGCCAGGAATGACGAGTGCGTCGTACATGCGCTCCTGCACCTCGTCAAAGGTCGCGTTCAACTGGAAGTTGTGACCCGGCTTCTCGGTGTAGGTCTGGTCGCCCTCGAAGTCGTGCACCGCCGTGCGCACCTTCTCGCCCGTCTTCTTCCCCGGACACACGGCGTGCACGGTGTGACCCACCATCTGCAGCGCTTGAAAGGGCACCATGACCTCATAGTCCTCGACGAAGTCACCAACCAGCATGAGGATGCGGCGTCCAGACATGCAGAACCTCCTTGAAAATCGACTCGCCGATTGTCGCACGGGCAACCGTCCAGAACCACCGCCTGCCACGCACGCCTGAAGGCCTGCGCCACCGGGATCGCGCTCGCAAGCAGACGTCGGGGCTGATCTTCTGGTCGGCCGCAGCCGGCCTCGAGACGGGCCGCTGCACTGGAGGTGCGTGCGGGGGCACGTTTGACGGCCTCAGAGCCTCCTCGTAGAGTACGGCGGAAGTGTCCGAGGCGACGTTCGACGACATCTGCCTGCTGGTGCGCCTCGTCCGCGGCGATTCCGGCCGCATCGAGCGCGGCTTGACGACCCCCTCTGCGTCGCTTGGTCGGCTTGCTGAAGCGGCCGTGGCCGGAGGGTTCTCGGTGGTGCTGCTGCGGGCACTCCAAGCCCACGGACTGCAGACCCACGTCTCGACCGCGCACGTCGAGGCCCTCGAGGCGCGGTGCGATCGGCAGCGGGCGCGGTCCCGCTTGCTGCTCGAGGCACTCCCACAACTGAGCGACAAGTTCTCGTCAGCCGGCCTGCCTCTGCTGTTGCTCAAAGGGCCGTACCTTGCCTCGCGGTTCTATGGAGACATCGACGCCCGCGAGTTCGTCGACTTGGATCTGCTGGTGCCGGGCGCCAGTCGCGCGCGAGCGTGTCGGCTGCTCGAATCGGCCGGCTACACGCGGCGATCGCGCGTCGTTCTCGGTGAGAGCCTCACGAGCCGTTTCGTGCATGGATTCGACTTTGCGCTCGGTGGCGCGAACGTAGACCTACACTGGTGCCTGTCTCGCCACCCGTCGATTCACATGGACGAATCGGGCCTCTGGCAGGGACGGCAGTCGTATCCCGTTGCCGGGCGCGTCTACGACGTGCTCGGCGACGGGCACGAGGTCGTGTTCGAGGCCCTTTCCCTGCTCCGCGACATCGAGCGGGGCCGACCGAAGATCAAGAACGTGCTGGACCTCATCCAGGTCGCCTCGGCCATCGATGCTTCCATCGACTGGGATGGCCTCCTCGATCGCGGCCGAACCAATGGCACCTTCGGCCCCTTGGTCAACGTCCTTGGCCTCTGCCTCGATGGGGCTGACGCCCACGACCTGGCACCACGTCTCAGCGCAGCGCTGGCGCGTCACGACGACCGTCTCGTGAGGGCGCGCCCGTCGGGTTCGCCGCTGGGCTTCGCCCCCGCCGCGCTGACCATTGGCAACAAGGGGTGGTCGGCGCGTGTCCACGACACGCCCGCGATCACCTGGTTCCTGTGGTGGGCACTGTCCCTGCCGTTCCGCATGGCCGTCCACCGGCGCCCGCCGCGCCCGTCGCGTGCGGCCGACTAGTGTCGGGCTCGCAGTTCACCCATCAGATCGCGCATCATCGCCACGTACGGCTCGCACCAGGCCAACTCCTGGGGAATCGGCTTCCGGTAGAGCCGCTGATATCGGCGGCACTTCCGAAGCAGGCCAGCTCTCGACGCGACTCTCCGTAGCGAGGTCTGCGACGCGAGTGTGCGGTTCATGACGCTCAGGTGCCTGTCGAGACGCTTCACCGCGTGCGGATTCGCCACGAACCACCGACTCGCCTTGACGTGGCTCCCGATGAGCGGTCCGGCGTCATCTTCCATCACGACGGCGTAGTTGTTGGTCGTGCAGAGCCATTTCGGCGGCGTTCGCGGAAACAGGGCCCGCCGGATGAGGCCGAGCTCGTGTGGCAGCGAGATCGGCACCTCGATGAAGCGGCTCGGCCAGTAGTATCCGAGGTGCCTCCCGTCGGCCGCGCCTTCGAGCGTCGCGGCCATCTCCGGCGAGAACCAGTCATCGTCATCGCAGGGCACGACGATGGACCCAGCTGGAAGCTCCTCGTGGGGCGCGCAGACCGCACCAGGAATGCGCGAAAGGTTGACCGTGGCAATCCGCGTCAGCTCGCGACGGAACACGTGGAACGGCACGTCGAACGTAGCGTCCCACAACTCCACCGCCGGTCTGATCCCGTCAGGAAGCTGGGCACGGACCGCCCGCTCGTCCCCCCAGTCGGTCGTCTGCCGGATGACGATGAAGATCATGGCATGAGGGAGACGATCCGCTCGATGACGCTCTTGCGGGCCCGGATTGTCTCGAGCTCCCAGCGTCGTGCCTCGCCGAGCCTGGCGATCATGCCTTCCCGGTCGGAGGCAACACGGTTGAGCGCCGTGCGAACGTGCGAGGCATCGATCCTGGTGCGTGGCGCACCGACGAGCGGCACCGAAAGGCCCAGCTCCTCGCACCGTTTCGCCAGCACCGGCTGATCCCAGAAGAACGGATACGAGATCATCGGCACGCCGTGGAAGATCGCCTCGTGGGTCGAGTTCAGCCCCTGGTGGGTGATGTGCACCGAGGCCTCGCGCAGCACGTTCCACTGATCGACGTAAGGTTCGACGCGCACATTGGTTCCCGCCAAGCCAGAGGCGTGCTCCATGGGACCGGCGCCCCCGAAGCTGATCAGGGCCCTCGTGCCGCTCATCTGCGACACGGCGTCGGCGATCGCGTGAAGGGCCTCGAGCGCCTCGCGCTCGTAGTAGCGCCAGACCACCGTGCCGAAGGACGCGTAGATGCGAAGGGTGGACGGCGCGGCGGCGCCCCAGAATCCGGAGGCGACCGCCGACTGGGCGTGTGAAGGCCACAGGGAGCCGAAGAACACCACCGGCTCGAAGACCTTCCGGTCTTCGGTCCCCAGGAACTCCGGCGGCTCACAATACACGTTGAGGTCACGACTCCACCCCGACGCGTACGAGAACGGCGACGCGTCGGGCATGCCGTGGCGCTCGCGCAGCGTGTGCACCGCACTCCAGCATGCATCGGCGATCTGCACGGGCACGTCACGCTGCACGGCCTCGATGGTCCGCGCGGGCACGAGGTTGTGCCCGGCGCACACGTTGACCCTGGGGACGCCGAGATGGTTGGCGACCACCACCCCGATCACCGCGAAGCTGTCGTGCACGACGAGGCCTGGCCGAAGCGGTCGCACCTCTTCGACGATCGCATCGCCGTAGCGCCCGGCAAAGCTGACGTACCGGGCCGACCACGGGACTGTTGTCGAGTCGACGTTGTCAACAGGACGGCCTTCGAACAGGTCGACGAATTGCGCGCCGGCGAGGGTGACGTGCTCGCGGAAGGACGCGTCCGTGAAGACGTACGTCGAGACGCCGGCATCCACCAAGCCCGCGATGAGCGGCTGCAGCCGGTTGAAATGGCCTCGAAGCGGCATCGCGAAGACGACGGCGGCGGTCGGTGCCTTCATTCGATGCCGGTTTGCTCGATCGCGGCGAGCTCCGTCAACCGCTCGACCGGGACCCGCGCACTTGCAGGAGCCACCCGCAAGCGGAAGCTGGCGCTCATCACCACCGCGGCGATGCGCCAGAACTGCGGGGCCTCGAGAGGCTCGGTCGAGGGCATGCGCTGCGCGTAAGCATTCTGAAACCGGTCCCACGCCATCGTTGGCAGCCCCCAGCGGTACCAAGCTCGCGCCACGTCGAATGCCAGTGACCCGACCCGCAGGCGGTCGTTGTCGAAGACCTGAAGATGACCCGACTCGTCAATGGCCATGTTCTCGCCGCAGAAATCGACGTGGATCAAGCCCACACAGGCCTGATGGGGATCGAATCGCTCGAGGATGTCGCGGAGCCGAAGCACGTGAGGCATCTCGAGACAGCCGTCAGCGAGAAGGGCACTGAGACCCCGCTCGGCGTTCTCCCGCCAGGGGGCTGTGTCCTCGCGCGCGGAAGGCCTGGCGCCGTCCACGGGCGTCGTGTGAAGCGCGGCGAGCAGCGCGGCCCCATCGACGAGATGTGTTCCATCGGGAACTCGATGCCCGAGCACCTCACCCTCGATCCACTCCTCGAACAGAACCCGGCCCTGCCTTCTGAACGCGCGCAGGAATCCGCAGGGCAGACGCTGCTGGAGGTCGAAGAGCCGACGGGCCGTGTCCTCGTTCTCGAGACTCCGCAGCTTGATTGTCGAGCCGGACGCGAGATCGAGCCTGTACACCGCCCGTCCGATGCCCGGCGAGCGAATGGTCGACAGCTCGCGCACACGGCGGACCGCCAAGCCGGTGCCCGCGATGGCTGCAGCAACGTCCGGGTCCATGCGGTCGCTCATGCCCCTGGAGCCCAATCCGCCACGTGCTGTTCCAGCGCGCGGAGCCACGCGCCTGCGCCATCGCGGTAGGCCTCCGGCCCAAGCCGACAGCGGAACATCGGCGTCCGGGTCGCGAGCCCTTCCGCGATGCCCTCCTGCTCGGTGCCGCACGCAGTGAGCGCGCTCAGCTCGCCGAAGATGGTCCGACGATCACCACCGGTGCGCGCGCCGTAGCGGCTCTGCCGCAGGAGGCTCGAACCCTCGACGCTCGAGATCGGCTCGAATGCCCACGTGCCGGTCGCCGAACCGATGTCGGGAAAGATCACCGCCGCAAGGGGCGCGTGTCCGACGTGGCCCGCGCCCAGGCGTGCGGCAAACTGGGCTGGAGACAGCGTGTGCACCCGTCGCGCCGCATCGTCTTCAGCGAGGCACGGGCCGTCGGCCGCCAGTTCATCCGAGTGAAGGATGCCCGGGCGCTCCGTGGCACTCTGGCGAAGCGCGGGAAACCGACGGACCGTGTCCGCCCGGACCGACACGAACGTCGGAACGCCGGCGACCTCCTCCGGCTCGCGGGTGGCATCGATGAGGACGCGATCGTTGGCCAGCAGGCTCGCGCGGCCCGATGACAGCGCGTGGGCGAGCAGCGTGGTCTTCCCCGCTGCTTTCGCGCCCACGATCAGCACAGCTTGCTGGCCAAGCGTGAACCCTGCGGCGTGCACGTCCATGATGCGATCGCTGGCATGCGCGGCCGCGACCAGGATCTCGCGCACCACCCGCAGGAGCCCGATGCGGTTTCGTCGACGTCCCGGTCGGGCGACGATGTCGACGTGGCTCCCACGAATCGCATAGAAACACCCGCACTCGACGTCCGCGATGACGCGACGCCCGGCGTCCGACCAACTGGGACGCTGGACCACCTCGGTGTCCAGGGCAAAACAGGCGACGCGGCGGTGGACGCTCGCGACGCGCGCGCTCTCAAATGCCTGGTAGGCCGGCTCGGAGAACAGCAACCGCACCGACGCAAGTCCTTCGCCGGGAGCCACGGCCTCGGCCCACGGGGAAACGAACTCGGCGAGCCAGCGGTTGGCATCAGCGTCCGCCGTCTCGACATCGACCACGGTCGACCCGCATCGATAGCCGGCCAGCGTTCGTCCGTCGTGCTCACCTGTGGGCACGCCCGCGTTCTCCAACCTGCCGGGGTTGCACATGTCGTTGCTTCAAGGAGCAGGCCGGTACCTGACCGACGAGCAGGAGCACCCGCGCGGGTTCGAGGGCTTCCCGAAGGAAGAAGTAGCGCAGGCCTTCAGGCCTGCGCGAGAGGCTCCTACCGCTGCACCGCGGCGATCTCTTCGTACAGCACGGCCGACGCGATGATGCCGTTGTGGAAGTTCGCCAGGTCGAGCTTCTCGTTCGGTGCGTGGATCCGGTCGTCCGGTAGCCCGACGCCGAACAGGACGCTCGGGAGACCCAACACCTCCTGGAACGTGGCCACCACCGGAATCGACCCGCCCTCGCGCATGAACACGGGAGCCTGGCCAAACCCGGTTTGAATGGCGCGGCCCGCCGCCTGGACGTACGGGTTGTCGAGTGACGCCATCCACGGCTTGCCGCCGTGCATGCGCGTGACCTTCACCTCGACCGTCTTGGGCGTGATCTTCTTGACGTAGGCCTCGAACAGGTCCCCGATCTTCTCCGGGTCCTGGTTGGGCACCAGCCGCATGCTCACCTTGGCCATGGCCACCGCCGGCAGCACGGTCTTGGCGCCCTCCCCCGTGAACCCGCTCAGCAGGCCGTTCACCTCGAAGGTCGGGCGCGCGCTGGCCCGTTCCATCGTCGAATAGCCGGTCTCGCCGAACAGCCGGGGCGCCCCGATGGCCTTCCGATACTGCTTCTCGTTGAAGGGCAGCTTCTTGAACTCCTCACGCTCGGCCTCGCTCAGCGGCCGCACATCGTCATAGAACCCGGGGATCTTGATGCGGCCCCCGCGGTCCTTCATCTGGGCCAGCATCTGGGCCAGCACGAAGGCCGGGTTCGCCACGGCGCCGCCGTAGGTGCCCGAGTGCAGGTCGGTGCTGGTGCCTCGCAGGTCGATCTGGAAGTAGGAAAGGCCGCGCAGGCCGTAACAGAGCGACGGTACGTTGCGATCGAACATGCCGGTGTCGGAGATGACCACCACGTCGGCCTGGAGCAGATCCTTGTGGGCGCGGATGAACGGGTCGAGGTTACGGCTGCCGACCTCCTCTTCCCCCTCGAGAATCACCTTGAAGTTGACCGGCAGTCGGCCAGTCTGCTTCATGTGGGCCTCGATGGCCTTGAAGTGCATGAACACCTGGCCCTTGTCGTCGGACGCCCCGCGCGCGTAGATCTCGCCCTCGCGGACCGTGGCCTCGAACGGCGGCGACTGCCACAGGTCGAGCGGGTCCACCGGCTGCACGTCGTAGTGGCCGTAATACAGGATGGTCGGGGCGCCGGGCGCGCCGAGCCACTCGCCGTAGACGACGGGGTTGCCCGGAGTGTCGATGAGCCTCACGTTGCCGAGACCGGCGCGCGTCATCTCGCTCGCCGCCCACTCGGCGGCGCGTCGCACGTCGCCCACGTGTTCCGGCAGCGCGCTGATGCTCGGGATCGCGAGCCATCCCTTCAGCTCCTCGACGTAGCGGTCGCGGTTGGTATTGATGAAATCGACGATCTGCGTGTTCATGGGAAACCTCACGATTGAGCAGCCGGGCCGTAGATGCGTTCGCAGATGCGTGACAACTGGCGGAGATCGTTGGCCGACAGCCGACGTCCGATGACCTTCTGGGCCCGAGTGACCGCCGGGTCGATGCGTGACAGCAGATCGAGTCCCTGGCCGGTGATGACCGCCATCGACTGGCGGCGGTCGGCACCAGACCGTGCGCGCTCGACCAGCCCCTGCCGCTCGAGGCGGTCGATGAGGCGCGTCACGTCGGGCGCGCGATCGATCATCCGGGTGGCAATCTCCCCCCGGGGATATCCACCCGGATGGGCGCCTCGCAGGATGCGCAGCACGTTGAACTGCGCCTGGGTGAGACCGTAGGCGCCGACGGCCTCGTCCACGAGCTGCCGCACGTGCGCCGCCGCGACGAGCAGGTTCAGCACCGCCTCGTGCGCGGGCGAGTCGAAGCGCGTCTGCTTGATGCGCTGCCTGAGGATGCGACCCACGGCGGGTACTACATCAGAATCGCCCGGCTGCCGCAACCATCGCAGTCACGACGAGCGGGCGATCGTCCGTTCTTCGTTCCTGGTTTCTTGGTGCCTGGTCCGTTCGGGGTTCCCGGTCCTTCGTTCGTGCCTGGTTCGCGCCGGTTCCGCACCAGGAACGGGAGAACCGAGAAGGGACCAAGAACGAGAAACGAAGAGCCAGGAACCGACGCGTTACCGGCGTGACCGGGCTATCCCCGCAGGAAGGCGTACCGAAGGACGAAGAGCACCGCGAACGTGTAGATGAGCCAGTGCAGTTCGCGGCCTCGGCCGGTGGCGAGCTTCAGGATGGCCGCCGCGACGAACCCGAACGCGATGCCTTCGGTGATGCTCACCGCGAGCGGCATGACGATGACGGTGAGAAAGGCCGGGATGGCCTCGGTGGGATCGTCCCATTCGATGTGCCGCACCTCGCGCACCATGAGCGTCCCGACCAGGATGAGCGCCGGTGCGACCACGGGGTACAGCATGATGCCTTCGCCTACGGCGTAGCCCCCGCCGATCATCCTGACGAGCGGCGCGAAGAACAGCGCGAGGAGCAGGAGGAGCGCCGTCACGACGGCCGACAGGCCCGTGCGCCCGCCGGCCGCAACACCCGTGGCGCTCTCGATGTAGGCGGTGACGGTCGAGGTGCCGAGCGTCGCGCCCGCAACGGTCCCGACCGCGTCGGCCAGCAGGGCCTGCCGCGCACGGGGCAGCACGCCGTTCCGCATCAGCCCGGCCTGCCCCGCAACGCCCACCAGCGTTCCGACGGAGTCGAAAAGCGCCAGGAAGAAGAAGATCACGATCACCGGCCACAGCCGTGGCGCGAAGGCCCCGGCAACGTCGAGCTGCAGGAAGGTCGGGGTGAGCGACGGCGGCGCGCTGACGAAGCCGTAAAACTGCACGACGCCGGCGCCGAGTCCCAGGACCGTCGTGATCAGCATGCCCACGAGAATCGCGCCGGGCACGCGGCGTGCGAAGAGCACGGCCGTGATGGTCAGACCCGCGAGCGCCACGAGCGTCGGCCGGGCACCGAGATCCCCGAGCGTGACCAACGTGCCCGAGGATGCGACGACCAGGCCCGACCACTGGAGCCCGATCATGGCAATGAGCAAGCCGATACCCGCCGCAATGGCTCGCTGCAGCATCGGCGGAAGCGCGGTGATCAGGCGTTCGCGCAACCCGACGCCCGCGGTCAGGATGAAGATCGCGCCGGCCACGAACACGGCGCCGAGCGCGGTCTGCCACGGCACGCCCATGGCCACCACGACGGTATAGGCGAAGAAGAAGTTGTGCCCCATGGCCGGGGCCACGGCGATCGGATAGTTCGCCCAGAAGGCCATCAGCAGGGTCGCCAGCGCGCTGGCAACGCAGGTGGCCGTCATCACCGCGCCGAAGTCCATGCCCGCGGCGCCGAGCACCGCCGGCTGCACGAACACGATGTAGGCGAGGGCAAGAAACGTGGTGAGCCCGGCAACGGCCTCCGTCCGGATGGTGCTGCCGTGAGCCTCGAGATGGAACCAGCGGTCGAGCAGTCCACGCGATGCCGGCATGGTCTCCCGCTATGGTAACGGAATCACCGACGGGCTACCTCGCGAGCAGGCGCCAGCGTGACGGACCACCCACCTCGACGTCCTCGGCCACCGCATCCTCGTCTCTCAGCTTCACGAGGTGCGCCAGCACGCTCTCGGCTGCCGCCCCGTGGAGGTCCCGGGCGAGGTCCGTGTAGATGCGGCCAACCAGGTGGGCGATCGTGAGCGGACCCGCGGCCAACTGCTCGAGTATCTGTCGTTCACGGATTTGCCGGTGGGCGAGATAGCTGCGAACAAGTGCAGCCGGGTGCTCGATGGGGGACCCGTGTGCCGGCAGGATGCGCCGCGGCTGCAGGTCGAGCACGCGGCGAAGCGACGCGAGGTAGTGCGCCAGGTTGCCGCCTGACGATGCGGGAATCATGACCGTCGCGCCATTGACCACGAGGTCGCCGCCGAACAAGGTGCCGGAGTGAGGCTCGAGGAAACACAGGTGGTCGGGAGCGTGCCCAGGCGTGTGCACGGTCCACAGGACACCGTCCCCCGCCGGCACTGGCTGATCGTCCTGGAGGGGCTGGAAGCCCACCGAGTAGCGGGCGTCCTTCTCCGGCCAGGGGAACTTGGCGGCAATCGCTCTGGGCCAGCGCGCGACGAGCGCTCCGGTCCCCGCCGCGTGATCCGAGTGCGCGTGGGTGACCAGGACGCTGGCCAGTGCCGACGGTGCCCTCCCGTCGCCAGGGTCGAGGGCCGCGGCCAGGTCGTCAAGATGGCGGGGATCGCCCGCCCCGGCATCGATGAGGGCGGGGGCAGCGCCTGGGAGCAGGTAGGTATTGGTGCCCGTGCCCGTGAACGGCCCGGGGTTATGGCCGGGAATCAGGCGGAAGCGCATGGCCCGGCATCGTACAAAGAAAGGCCGGGATTCCGGCCAATATAACGTGGATTAGAACTGTGGAAAATCTGACCGTCAGGCGGGGTGTTGTCTTGCGGCCTGTCGGGCCCAGTCTCACGAGAGGTCGTCGCGAACCGGGCTTGATGGGTAACTACCGGACGGTCCGGAATCCCGATATGGCCCGTATTATGTGAGAACTTTCACAAGCTGTCAAGAGCCGACCGAACGCTCGTTCTGGAGGCCTAAATGGCCGCCTTCTTGGGACTTTCCGGCACCGGGTGACCGCTGGGTCCGGGCCGACACCCCCGCCCTGACCGAGGGAGCGCCAGACGGCCGCGCACGGCGGCCTCTCACACCCCTCACGTGCCTCCGGCAAACCCGACGGTCACACGCTCGCCTTCGACGATCACCGGCACCTCGCGGCGCCCCTTGCTGTGGGCGAGCATCCGCTCGAGCCCCTTCGGGTCCTTCTTCACGTTCACGTACTCGAACGCGACACGCCGCCGGGCACAGTCCTCACGGGCGGCCTCCGTGTACGGTCACGTGTCCTTGCCGAAGATGTAGATCACAGTCGCCGCTCCACGTGTGGCCAATCGCGCCAGACGGGCACGCCGCAGAAATGCGCGCCCTCGGTGCATCGCGGTGAGATCAGCCCGTTCCGCACCACGCACGGCGGGCCGAAGTGCCGACCCAGCCTCGGGTGACGCCCCTGCACCTGCGCAATCTCGTCGATCGACGCCGCGTAGATCTCCTCCTGTGCGTTGAAGCACGTGCGCATCGTCCACTTGTGCACGAGCGCGATGAGCGGTCCCGACTCGTAGAAGCGCACGACTTTCGCGTTTGGCAGCACGTAGAGCGCGAACTCGAGCGGCACCCCGAGATCGAGGAGTCGGTTCTTGGCCGCCCACGCGCGCTCGGTGGCCGCGCGATACTCGGCCAGAGCGGCCGCATTCGCGGAGATGAGTCGCGGTGTCACGACGTCGGGGTTCCGCGTGTCGGCCAGGGTGAGCAGTGGGCGCGATGCCGGCACCATCCGGTGACGCTGGTCCTGTGAATCGGCGGTGTGACTCAGTCGTTTCGCAAACGTGTAGCTCGGATGGAGCAGCGCCCGCATCAGCGGCGAGTGGTACGACAGGTTGAGCGTGTCGAGCCGGTAGGCGTTCTTGGCCGGGTCGAGCACGCGCTCGATCGCCTCGTCGTCCGGAAGATCGTCGGCATCGAGCCCGAACACCGCTCTCACCGCCTCGGCCACGATCTGCTCGGCTGCCGGTGACGCGTCGACCAGCTTCGACACCCGGCCTTCGAGACGTGCGTCGAAGGCTGCGGCGAAGCCGTCGCCCTGGCCCCGCGCGCGAGGCACCTGCGCTTCTGGCAGCTCAACCTCGCGGATCGGCTCGACGCCCACCTGTTCGAAGAACAGCGGGTCGTGACGCCGCACCGCGTCGACCATCGCGCCCACCACCAGTCGCGTCTCGTAAGGCGCATCGCCAGACCCGGCCATGCGCCACAGCCGATAGAGCGTGATGCCCGAGATGGTGTGCACCATCGCGGTGAACGCCGCCAGCGGGATGACGTAGCGCGCGGTCTCGATCGCCTTCTTCTCGGCCTCGCGCTCGATCCCCTTCAAGCGCTCGGCGCTCGCGCGGGGCGTGACGTAGCGCAGTTCCTTCAGGATGCGGAAGGTGTCGTCCTTGAGCAGCGCCGCCAACCTCCCGTACGACGCCCACGCGTCGAGCACCGCCTGCTCGAACACGTCGCGTGCCTCGCCGTCGAGGGGCGGAACGAACGCCCTCGGCTCGTTCAGCCGCACGTACCGCTGGCTCTGCTGCTCGGAGTTGTAGAAGGGATAGCTGTGCAGGAACGTCCAGACGAGCTGCCGCGAGACGTTCTCGAGCCCGAACTCGAAGTGCGCGTGCTGGTAGACGGTGTGGTGCCCGCCGTCGTACGTGAGCCTTCCGATGCTCTCGCGCTGCCGCGCCGTGATCTCGTGCGCCGAGATGACCCGGGGCGAGTAACACGTGCGGGCCGCGGC
>JAFNAJ010000288.1 GCA_017860085.1 Acidobacteriota bacterium
ACCAATGTCTTCGGGCCCCGCCAGCTCATCAGGCACAATCGGCAGGGCTTCATCGGCTGGTTCATCCGCCTGGCCATCGAGGGCCGCACCATCCAGATCTTCGGCGACGGCTCCCAGATACGCGATTTCGTCTTCGTCGACGACGCCAGCGAGGCGTTCCTGAAGGCGGGGGCGTCGGACGCGTGCAACGGCGATGTGTTCAACGTCGGCGGCGACGAACCGATCAGCCATCGCGACCTGGCGCACCTGCTGATCGACGTCGCCGGCAGCGGGTCGGTCGAGTTCGTCGACTGGCCCCCGGAGAAGAAGGCCATCGACATCGGCAGCTTCTACTCCGACTCGCAGAAGTTCCGGTCTGCCGTGGGCTGGCAGCCACGCGTCGGCCTTCGTGAGGGCCTGGAACGTACCGTGGCCTACTATCGCGACCACTTCTCCCACTACGTCTCTGCCACCGAGAACTGAGGCAACGTCCGTGGACACGGATCGTATTCGTTTCAACGACTTGCACGTGCACGAGGACGCATCCGAGATCGCGGCCGCGATTGATCGGGTCGTTCGACGTGGCTGGTTCGTCCTCGGCCCGGAGGTGGAGGCGTTCGAGCACGAGTTCGCGAGCGCGTGCGGAAGTACGGCGGCCGTCGGTGTCGGCACGGGCACCGATGCCATCGCGCTGGTGCTGCGCGCGATGGGCATCGGGCCTGGCGACGAGGTCGTGACGACGCCCCTCTCGGCCGCTTACACGGCCCTCGCCGTTGTCATGGCCGGCGCCCGACCGGTGTTTGCGGACATCGACGAGGAGCGACTCACCATCGACCCGAGGGCCATCGAGGCGGCCATCACCCCTCGCACGGCCGCGATCCTCCCCGTGCATCTTTACGGCCAGGCGGCCGACATGGACGCCATCACGGCCATCGCCTCCCGCAGGGGCCTGGCAATCGTCGAGGACTGTTGCCAGGCGCATCTCGCGACGTGTGGCGGCCGTCCCGTGGGCACCTTCGGTGCGGCAGGTGCGTTCAGCTTCTACCCGACGAAGAACCTCGGCGCGCTTGGTGATGGCGGGGCCGTCGTCACCGGCGACTCGTCGCTGGCCGACCGGGTGCGACGCCTTCGAAACGGTGGCCAGCGCACCCGGTATCACCACGACGAGTTCGGGGTCAATTCGCGCCTCGACGAACTGCAGGCCGCCATCCTGCGTGCCAGGCTGCCCCGCCTTCGCGGCTGGACCGACGCGAGACGGACCCTCGCCCACGCGTACCGCGCCGCGCTCGACGGTGCTCCCGTGCGTGTTCCGCGCGAGTGCGATCCGGGTCATGTCTACCACTTGTTCCCCGTGAGGTCAGCCGACCGGTCGCGATTCCAGCAGCATCTCGAGGCCCACCACATCGAGACGCTGATCCACTACCCGGTTCCCATCCCGCGTCAGCCAGCGCTCGCCGACCACCATCCCGCTCCGTGCCCGGTGGCCGACCGCGTGTGCGCCGAAATCGTCTCTCTTCCGCTCTACCCGTCGCTCCCGCTCACGGCGGTCGCGCGAAGCGCCGCGGTCGTGCAGGAGCTCGGCCGGCAACCGCGCGGGGCGCGCTGACACATGGCGCTCCTCGTCGCCGCGGTGCAGATCGCGATCGTCGCGTATGCGCCGGGTGCCGTGCTCTTTCGCCTGCCGTGGGGAGACCGGGCACGCCGGTCCGCACTGCCGGCGGAGGAACGCGCGTTCTGGTGCATCCTGTTGAGCCTGGCCGTGTCCATGGCTGCCGTGCTCGCCCTCGCGGCAGGCGGGGCCTACACGCTGGGCCGCCTGCTGGCTGTGGACGTCGGGGTCGTGCTCGGAGCGCTCGTCGCCAGTCGTGGGCGCATCCGGTTCGAGCACGCCCCGAGGCCCACGGCAGCGGCGGTTCTTCCGCTGGTGATCGTCGCAGCGGGCGCTTGGTTGTACTTCCCGACGGCGGAGTACGTCATGGGCGGGAAGGACCCCGGCGTGTACCTGAGCGAGGGTGTCCAGATCGCGCAGCGAGGCACGCTGTCGATCGACGACCGCGTGGTCGCGTCCGTCCCTTCGTCGTTCCGCGATCTGTTTTTCGCGAAGATGGACGGCCGGCCGTACTACGGCATGCGCTTCATGGGGTTCTTCCTGTTCGACCCCAGCACCGGTGAGGTCGTCGGTCAGTTCCCTCACCTGCTCCCGGCGTCCGTGGCGGTCGCGTACGGGATCGCGGGGCTCGATGGCGCGCGCGCCACTGTGGCGCTCTGGGCCATCCTCGGCCTCGTGGCCGTGTACTTCGTGGCCGCGCGCATCATCGGGCGAGCCGGGGCCCTGCTGGCCGCTGGGCTGCTCACCATTCACGTGATCGAGCTCTGGTACGGTCGATACCCGAACACGGAGGTGGCCCTCCAGGCCCTGGTGATGGCGGCCCTTCTCGCGGCAGACCGCGCGCTCGTGGAACGCAACCGTTTCTTCGAGATCGTGGCCGGGCTCCTGCTGGGCCTGCTGCTGTTTCTGCGCTTTGACAGCGTCCTGGCTGCCGGCGGCGTGTTCCTCGCCGTGGCCCTGGCGTCGGTCCGAGGCAGGCGCCCGAGCTGGCGGTTCTTCGTGGCCTTCGGGCTTTCGGGCGCGCTGGGCGCGTGGTACCTCCTCGAGGTGCTGATCGGTTACACCGTCTACCCGCTCGGGTTCCTCCAGAACCTGCCGCCGAGCGGGAAGGTGCTGCTCGTCGCGTCGATGCTGGTCGCGCTGGCCGTTCTCATCATGGGCCACCGGCTCGGCGAGCAGGTGCGCCGTGCCTCAGAGTTCGCCCCGCTCCTCATGACGGTGGTGCTCGTGGCGCTGGCCGTGTACGCGTACTTCTTCCGACACCCAGGAGGAACCCTGGCCCCGCACGACGCCTACGCGTTCCGCACGTACGCTTGGTACGTGACTCCAGCCGGACTGCTGGCGGCCGTGATCGGCACAGGGCTGCTCTTCCCGAGGCTGTTCTGGACCAGCCCCGCGTTCTTCTCGACCGCGGCGACGTTCTCGGTGTTCTTCTTCTACAAGACCAAGGTCGTTCCCGAGCACTTCTGGATGACGCGACGCTTCCTGCCCGTCATCCTCCCGGCGACCCTCATCATGATCGCCGGTCTCGTGGTGGCGTGCGCCAATCCGGGCGGGCCCGTGGCCCAGTGGCTGCAACGGCGATTTCCCGAACCCGGCGGCGCACGCGTCCGCCGGCTTGGACAGCGTATTCAGCGGCTCGTCGCAGGCGTCGCGATCGTGCTCGTGACGGTCCTGGCGGTCGTGTTCTGGCGTGCGGCGATGCCCATCCGCGATCACGTCGAGTACCGGGGGATGATTGGCCACCTCTCGCGGATCCTCGAGCAGAGCGGGCCCGAAGACCTGTTGCTCTTCGAGGCCAGGGGCGCCTCCGACATGCACGTCCTCGCGCTCCCCCTCGCGTACATCTACGGCAGGGACGTCCTGGTGCTCGCCAGCCGGAGCGTCGACACGGAACTGCTCAGTGGGTTCGTCGAGTGGGCGCTCGGCCGCTACCGGAATGTGTACTTCCTCGGACGCGGACAGCCCCTGCTGTCGAGACACCTCGACGTTTTGCAGGTCTGGAGCGACGTGTTCTGGGTGCCGGAGTACGAGTCGCTCAGCAACGCCTACCCGACCAGGGTGAAGCTCAAGGAGTTCCGTTACCAGCAGTGCCGGCTGCTGCCGGCCGCCCAGGCGCGCACGCCGGTCGTCCCGCTGGACGATGTCCACCTGGTCAACTTCCACGACCTCGAGCGCGACCAGCATGGCGCGTGGCGCTGGAGCCGCGCGGCCTCCGACGCGCTGCTGACTAACGTCGCCCCCGACACCTCGGCCGTTTCCATCTCAATGGAAAACGGCGGCCGACCGGCCTCGGCCCCTCCGGCCCTCGTCGAGGTCACGCTGGCGGGTCGCCTGCTTGGACGCGTCGTCGTCGGTGAGAGCACTCGACCCTACGTGTTCGCGGTGCCCCGGGACCTCGCCCTCGAGTTGTCCGCCTCTGGCGCTCCAGCAGTGCTCCGACTCGCGGTGCGCACCTGGTCGCCAAAACAGGTCCTCGGCAGCGCCGACGGCCGGGATCTTGGCGTCATGGTGTCGCGCATTGAGGTGAGCCGTTCGCCACTCGACCCCCAGCCGGGGGTATCATCCCCAGAGCGCAACAACTGACTGCAGGCTCTCCGTGGCCATCCCCTCCTCGACCTCCGTCGTCATCCCGGCCTACAACGAAGCCATCGTCATCGGTGACGTCGTTCGCGCCCTGTTTGCCGCGGGCCAGTGGCACCAAGTCATCGTTGTCGACGATGGATCGTCCGACGACACGGCGGGCCAGGCTCGATTGGCTGGCGCCACGGTGGTGCGCCACCC
>JAFNAJ010000289.1 GCA_017860085.1 Acidobacteriota bacterium
GTGGCGTCGGCGCGCGGCGGCCATGCCGGGAACACCATCCAGGTGAAGGGCTCCGCACGATACGTCCGCAGCGAACGGGGCTACCCGGGGCCTTTCGGGAGCGATCCCAACGGCACGTTCCCGGGCGTCGACCGCATGTCCCGCGGCACGACGAACACGGCCGACGGCGCGGTAGCCTTCACCGTGCTGCCGTCCGACCGTGTCCGCGTCAGGGCAGACGCCACGCTGGCTGACCTTGACAGCGACTTCACGAGCCCCTACGGCCGTTCGATCGCCGAAACACGTCGCGCGACGGGCCGCCTGCTCGTGGACGCGCAGCTCGCATCCACCTTCTCGATGTCCGCAGGCGCTGAAGCGCTCGACGAAGAGGCCACCAGCACGTTCATCGCGGGCGCATCCGATCGCCTGGTGCCCGTGACCCGACGCAACACCGGCGTGTTCGCCGAGGGCCGTTTCACCACTGGGCGACTGCAGGCAACCGGTGGGTTGCGCCTCGACGACATCCGTCGTGATGCGCTCGAGGCGAACCCAAGCCCGTTTGTCCCCAGGCCCGCCTTTGCCCCGCACTCGCTCGTCGCGCTCAGCCCGCGCCTGGCGATCGGGTGGTTCGTCGTACCGCAGGGCTCGTCGGACCACCGCTGGACGCGACTGCGCGCAGCGGCAGGCACCGGCATCCGCCCACCCGACGCGTTCGAGATCGCCTTCACCGACAACCCTTCGCTCGAACCCGAACGCAACCGATCGGTCGAAGCTGGCATCGAGCAGGGGCTTCTCGGGGGCGCACTGGTCGTCGACGTGACGGCGTTCCACAACGAGTACGACGACCTCATCGTCGCGGTGGGTCGATCGTTTGTCGACGCCAGCCGGTTTCGCACCGACAACATCGCCAACGCGCGGGCACGCGGCCTCGAAGTCGCGGTGTCGAGTCGCTGGCGCGGAGGCCTCGAGATCCGCGCCTTCTATGCGTGGCTCGACACCGAGGTGCTCGCCGTCGACGGCGCCCCGGGCCAGGCGCCTCCCCCCTTCGTGCCCGGCGACCCGCTCATCCGACGTCCCCGTCACGCCGGCTGGCTGCTGGCCTCGCTGGCGCGCGATCGGTGGAACGTTTTCGCGCGTCTTGGTGCACGTGGTCGCGTCCTCGACGTCGATCCGACCCTCGGCGCCTTCGGCGGCACGATCGAGGGGCCCGGCTATGCGGTGATCGACGGTGGCGCGGCCATTCGTGTCGGAGGCCGGCTCGAGGCCTTCGGCCGCGTCGGCAACGTGTTTGATGTGACCTACGAGGAAGTCGTCGGGTACCCCGCGCTCGGTCGTCACGCCATGGTGGGCGTCCGCGTTGCTGCAGGCCGCTGACATCGGGCTTTCGTACGGCGACGCCCCCGTGCTTCGCGGGGTCGGGCTCGATGTCGCCCGTGGCGACATCGTGGGCATTCTCGGCCCCAACGGCTCCGGCAAGACCACCTTGCTCCGCGTGCTGGCGGGCATGTTGAGACCGCAGGCGGGACGTGTCCTGCTCGACGGCCGCGACGTGGCGTCAATCCCACGCCAGTTATTGGCGCGGCGACTCGCCGTCGTGCCCCAGGAGGTGCACCTCGCGTTCGACTACACCGTGCTCGAGATCGCCTTGATGGGTCGCTATCCCCACCTCGGCGCCTTCGAGCTCGAGGGGCCTTCCGACGTCGAGATCGCCCGCGAAGCCCTCGAGGCAACCGGGATGCTCCCGTTCGAGCATCGCGCGTTCGACACCCTGTCGGGTGGAGAGAAACAACGTGTCGTCATTGCGGCGGCCCTGGCGCAGCTGGCATCGGACGCTTCACGCACTCGCGGGCCGGACGATGGCGCACCCGGCGGCTCGCTGTTGCTGCTCGACGAGCCGACGGCCGCGCTCGACCTTCACTATCAGATCGAGGTATCGGGACTCATTCGCCGTCTGAATGCCGATCGTGGCATGACGATGGTGCTGACGACGCACGACCTCAACTTCGCGGCGTCGGTCTGCCACCATCTGGCGCTGCTTCGCGAGGGGCGAGTGCTCGCAGCTGGCCCCGTGGACCAGGTGCTGGACGCCGCCGCCGTCGAAGCGCTGTATGGCGTGCGCGCCGACGTTCAACGACACAGCGGATCGGGCAGACTCGTCGTCGTGCCGATCGGGAGGGTGGACCCTGAGGTCCGCCGCGCTCGGCAGGCCTGAAGGCCCGTCCTGGCGCAGCAGGCGAACTCCCATGTCGTTCCCACTTCGCCGTCGCGTGTGGCTGACGTTCGCGGGCTTTGGCGCCCTCGCCGTGGCCGCGTGTGTCGTGGCACCGCTGGTGGGGACCACGCCGGTGAGCCTCGGGCGGGCGTTCGATCGCTCCATCCCGTTCGAGGCGAACGTCGACGCGCAGATCCTGTTCGTCGCGCGGTTGCCACGCACCCTGGCCGGCGCGATTGTCGGCGCGGCGCTCGCGGCTGCTGGCGTCGTGCTGCAGGCGCTGCTGCGCAACCCTCTCGCCTCGCCCTTCACCCTCGGCGTGTCGGCCGGCGCCGCCCTCGGGGCCATGCTTGCCATCACCTTCATCCCCCCGCTGGGTCTGGCTGGGCTGCCGGGCGTGACCGTGGCCTCGTTTGCCGGTGCCCTCGGCGCCGTCGCCGTCGTCTACCTGCTCGCCGGTGTGCGCCATCGCGGTTTGTCGACCGACGTGCTGCTGCTGGCGGGGGTCACCCTCAACGCCTTTCTGTCGGCGTTGATTCTCCTCGTGCAGTACTTCGCCGACTTCTCGCAGACCGTGCGGACCGTGCGGTGGCTGATGGGCGATCTCGACGTGAGCAGTTACCTGCCCATTGTGGCCGCGCTTCCGCTGCTGCTGGTGGCGCTGGTCGCCTTCGCGTGGCTGCCTCGCGCACTCAACCTGTTCGCCCTCGGCGCCGAACACGCCGCGGCGCGCGGCATCGACGTGCCTCGCGCACAGCGCGTGGCCTTCTTCAGCGCGTCGCTGGTCACGGGTGCGGCCGTCTCGCTCGGCGGCCCTGTCGGATTCGTCGGCATCGTCGTTCCGCACCTCGTGCGACTCATGGTCGGCGCCGACCACCGCGTCGTGCTGCCGGCGGCCACGCTCTTCGGCGCCGCCTTCCTCGTCTCGTGCGATGTGATCGCGCGCACGGTGCTGGCGCCCATGGAGTTGCCGGTGGGCATCATCACGGCACTGATCGGGGGACCCTTCTTCCTGTGGCTCCTGCTTCGACAGCGATGAACGTCCGGCCACGGGCGACCGGCGACCGGCTGCCGGCCGGCGCATGGTCCGGTAGCACCAGTGGGAGGGCGGGGCTTCAGGCCCGCCGTATCTCTGTCGGCGGGGGTGGCAGCCATGGCGCGGACCTTCAGGGCCGCGTGGGGGCCGCGGGTCTCACCGCGATGACGTTCATCCTGCTGGTCGTGCTCGCGCTCTCCGCGTGCTCGCGCCCGCAGCCACAGGTGCACGACTCGCCTCAGCGCATCGTCTCGCTCGTGCCCGCGGTCACCGAGATGCTGTTTGCGATGGGTGCCGGCGACCGGGTCGTTGGCGTCAGCAGCTTCGACCGCTATCCACCCGAGGCGTCCACGCGGGTCAAGGTTGGTGGCCTGATCGATCCCGACCTCGAGCGCATCCTCTCGCTACGCCCAGACCTGGTGGTGGTGTACTCGAGCCAGGACGAGTTGCGGGAGCAGCTTCGGCGGTCTGGGATTCCGACGTTCGATTACCGTCATGCCGGACTGGCGGATGTCACCGTCACGATTCGGGAGTTGGGCCGGCGCCTTGGCAACGCAAGAACTGCCGATGATCTGGCGGCGTCGATCGAGCGTCGCATCGGAGCTGTGGGACAGAGCGTCGCGGACCTGCCGCGCCCGCGCACTGCGCTCATCTTCGGCCGCCAGCCGTTATCCCTTCGCAACGTCTACGTCAGCGGCGGTGTCGGGTTTCTGCACGACATCCTCACGGCCGCGGGAGCCGACAACGTATTCGCCGACGTCTCCCGCGAGTCGCTGCAGGCGACAAGCGAGACGTTGCTGAGCCGTGCACCAGAACTCATCGTCGAGCTGCATTACGGGCGCGCGATGAGCCCCGATGACCTCGCCCGCGAGCGGAGCGTCTGGAACGGGCTCTCAGGTGTGCCGGCGGTCCGGTCAGGCCGCATCGTGCAGCTGGTGGGCGACGAGTTCGTCGTGCCCGGCCCGCGGGTGGCCGACGCCGCCGAGCGCATGGCACGGGCGATTCACGCGGGGGCGTCTTCCAGAGAATGAGTGCCGAAGCCCCGCCCTGCACGACATCAATCAACGAACTCGACGTCGACCGGTGTCGGGATGAGCCGCAGGTCGGCGGCCTCGCCGAGGAAGCGGCGCACGGC
>JAFNAJ010000290.1 GCA_017860085.1 Acidobacteriota bacterium
CGCCGTGATGCGAGGGCCGTGGCGCCAAGTCGTTGCCTCAGCCTGCCCAGCGCATCCGCCCGACGTCGTCGGCGTCGATCCGCGTGCTCAGCCGCGCGCTCTCAGTGGCCAGAGTCCGGGCGAGCCAGCGCCCGTCCTCCGGCAAGGCGCGGTTGAGGCGCAGGCGCCGCAGCTGCAGTGGCACGAGCTCGAGGCGGACGAGCCGCCCCGTAGCGGTCGCCACGGTCGCGAGCACCATCGTCGTCAGGTCGCCCCGGAACTCCTCGTATCCGCCGATCCCCTCGTAGTCGTTCAGGAAGTCGCCACAGCCGTACAGGACGAGCTTGCCCTGCCAGACCTCGAGCCCTTTCGGGTGATGCGAGGAGTGGCCGTGCACGACGTCCACGCCGGCCTCATCGAGCAGCAGATGCGCGAATCGCCGGTGCGCAGCCGGTACGGCGTAGCCCCAGTTGCCGCCCCAGTGGATCGAGACCACGACCAGGTCGCGCTGCCGCCGATACCTGGCGATCAGGTCGGTGATCTGGCGAACCGTGTCGGCCGAGAGGTCCTCGAGCAGCGCGACGCCGGCCCGACCATTCGTGGCGGCCCAGGCTGCGGGAACCCCGCTGTCGCCGACACCGAAGGCGAACACGAGCACCCGCCCTTTGCCCGGGACGTCAAGAATCGCCGGCGCCTGCGCCTGGGGAAGATCGCGCCCCGCACCGGCAGTCTGGATCCGGGCCCCCGCGAGGGTATCGAGCGTCTCCTCGAGGCCCGCGCGGCCCCAATCGAGCACATGGTTGTTCGCCAAGGTGCAGCAGTCGAGCCGGGCCGCCGCGAGGCACGGAACGTTCGCCGGATGCATGCGGTAGTTGATGCCCTTGCGGGGCCACGGCTCATCGTTCGTGGTGACGGCCGTCTCGAGGTTGACGATGCGCAGGTCGGGGGCGGCGGCGTCGAGCTCGGCCAGGGCGTCGCCCCAGACGTAGGCGAAGTCGACCGGCCTGGGCACCGGGCCGTTGGCGCGCTCCGCCAGGGCGACGTACTCCCGGGCGTCCGTCACCCAGGGCTCGTGCAGCCGGGGATCCACCGGGTGTGGAAGGATCTGGTCGATCCCCCGCCCTGTCATGACGTCACCACAGAGGAACAGGGTCAGGGTGTCACCGCCCGCAAGACCTTGGGAGTCCCTCGCGGGTCGAGGGTGCTCACGCCCGGTCTTGTTCGTTGGGGCGGTCACGCTGCGGGGTGGCCGATAGGAAGGAGACAAAGGGGCTCCGCGCCGGCCGGCAGACCAACCGCGCGGTGCGCCGCACCATCGCGGAAGGCGCCCATTGGCACCGTGGCGAGGCCGAGCGCCGTGCACTCGAGGCAGATGTTCTGGGCGGCGTGCCCAGCCTCCATGTAGACGTAGCGGATCCCCCGCTCGCCGTATTTGCGCGTGGTGCGCTCGAACACGGCGGCGACCAGCAGCGTCGCCGGCGCCTCCCCCACGAACAGCTGGCCGAACGTCGCCTCGGCGAGTTCGCGTCGTCTGTCGCCCGCACCCAGCATCTCCAGCTCGTGGCCTTGGGGGAGATACCGGTAAACGGCCGCCAGCACCCCGTCGACCTCGCCCGCCACGAGGAACAGCTCCAGCGGATACAGGGCGCCCGCCGACGGCGCGGTGCGCAGGCCCGCCGGGTCGGACACGCCCTGGGCAGCCCAGAGCAGCTGCGCCACCTGCTGCAGGTAAAGCGGCCGGCGCGCGAACTCGCGGACCGAACGCCGACGCCACAGCAGCTCCTCGAAGGGGAGCAGCGCGTGTGGCCACCATTCGGGTAGCTTGATGCGGCTGGTGTTCATCGGCGCATCCCCTGTTGCAGCCGCGCCGAGTCGGCGGCCCTGGCCCTCGAGAGACCGGCCGTGGCCATCAGTCGAGTCCGAGAAAGGTATACCGTGCGCGGTCGTGCCGGTCCCAGATCGATGCGCCCGCACGCTGGCCGACGGTTTCGACGGCAATGATGTCGTCAGGGTCCTCGAAGGTGATGAGGGCATTGCTGCCGGTCGTCTGCACCTGCTCGATCAGCCAGTGGTCGAGGAATTGCTCCTCCGCTTGGCTGCCTAGGCGATCTTTGAAGCCTCGCCGGTGCATCCGTACGTGAAAGCTGTGGCCGCCGAGCCTCCCGATCCAGCCGCCAAGCGCCTCGCAGGCCTTGCGCTCGAACTCGGCCGGAGACTGGAACACGAACGTGTGCTCGACCGGAACGACGCGCGCCAGCACGTCCTCGAGGACAGGATGCTGCGTCAGGGCGTCCTGCAGCAAAGCGGCGAAAGAGCTGGGATCCGCCACGCGCAGCGTCAGCACGTTGTAGTACTCGGTCCCCGCGACGGCGCCGAAGACCTGCAGGAACTCAAGGGCCTGCTTGTAGACGTGCTCCCGCACGGTGACGACCACGTTCCAGTCTTCCATGCCCCACCTCCTTACCATTGCCCAGCCGGCCGAGGTGTGGCGCCCACACTAACCGTTCAGCTTCCGAGGCGCGAGCGGCCGGTCCAGACCGGATTGGCGTCCCGCGTCCGGAGGCTGGGCGACGACTGCCCAACCGCCCGCACCCGCGCTCTGGACAGCCGAATCGGATCACACTCTTGTGACACAGTAAGACTAATCATCATCCTCGTTGCCTTGCCGGCCTCTCTTAGACTCGCTCCGATAAACACCAGGGCCGCCGTCGCGTGATCCGAACCCTCGCGACTGCATCCTTTGCTATTGTTTTTCCTCGTCCCTGCTGCAATGGCACTCCACGCAGTTCTCGTAGTCGGAGACTCCCTCCTTCACGTGCTCCTCGCGGATCTTGGAGCGGGAGTGCTCGTGGCAGCCGTACGTAGCAGGTGTAACTGCCATAGTCGCTGCTGACGTGGCAGGTCTGGCAGTCCGTCGTATGGTGCTTGTCGAAGCGGAAGTACCGCTCATGGTCAGCGACAGCGGTCGATTCTGCCACCCCCCGCGCCCTTGCCATACGGCCCAACGCAGCCTAGGTTGGGCGCATGGAGGCCACCATGAAACCCAGGATCGACACCACCGAGTTCGGCTCCATCACTATCGGCGGTCGACGCATCGAGCATGACGTCTTGATCCACCTCTCCGGCGAGGTGACGAAGCGCAAGAAAAAGCTCTCGAAGGCCGTGTATGGCACCTCGCATACCGTTTCTCTTGCCGAGGCCGAGTATGTCTGCGAGAAGGGCGCAGAGCGCCTGATCGTGGGTACTGGGCAGAACGGTATGGTGAAGCTGTCCGAAGAGGCGGCGGATTTTCTTGCGGCGAAAAAGGTGCAGGTCTTCCTCGCGCCGACGCCGGAGGCCATCGCACGCTGGAATCGGGTTAAGGGAGCGGTGATTGGACTGTTCCATGTGACCTGCTGATGCGGGTTCGGCTCGGCGCATGGGCGGGGCGTGCGGGAGTTGGGCGGTCAATGCCGAACGACCATTTGCAGGATGCCGTGGATGCCTGCAATGGGTCGACAAGCGCCCGTTGGTAGCTGGCGTCGAACATGCCGCCCCCTGGGCAGCCGCCGAGCAGACAACGCCTGTCGCGCAACCCCGTTACCGACGGGACCCGGCCGTCCCACGCGGTAGTATCGTGAGGACGAGAAATCAGCGCGTTTCGCCACCTTCGATGTCGCCACGGGCGCTTGCATGCAACATGACCAGTTCTCGAACACGACCCCGGCGCCCGGGCGCCGAGCGGGCGTACTGCTGTGGCTTGGTCTGTACGCACTGGCCATGGCATTGGTCGAAGCGGCAATCGTAGTGCACCTGCGACACCTCTATTACCCGCTCGATCCCCACGAGGTGTTCCCGCTCGCGTTGCTGAACGACGCCGACCTGGCGCTGGAGCTGGCACGCGAACTCGCCACCGTGGTCATGATGGTGGCGGTGGCAGTACTCGCCGAAAGCGGTTGGGCGCGGCGGTTCGCGGCCTTCGTATTCGTGTTCGGGGTCTGGGACCTCGGCTACTACGCTTGGCTCAAGCTGTGGCTCGACTGGCCACGACACTGGCTCGAATGGGATGTGCTGCTCCTGATCCCGTGGCCGTGGTTCGGCCCGTGGCTGGCGGCGGCGCTGATCGCGGGACTGTTCACGCTGTGGGGCGGTTGGGTACTGGCCGACGCTCGGCCACTGCGGCCGCGACGCGCGGACGTCGCCGGCTTCGTCGCCGGCACGCTGGTCGCGCTGACTGCATTCCTGGCACCAGCCTGGCCGTTACTTGCCGGCGGCGAGCCTGCGTTCCGCGACTGGCAGCCGGGAACCTTCCTCTGGGCGGTGTACTGGCCGGGCCTCGGAGCGATGGCGGTGGCGCTGTGGAGCGCGGCGCTCCATCGTCCAGCGAGGGCGAGCCATTGAT
>JAFNAJ010000291.1 GCA_017860085.1 Acidobacteriota bacterium
CGGCATGCTCGTCGGCACCCCCGCCTACATGTCGCCGGAGCAGGTGCGGGGCACGCGCGTCGACGCCAGGAGCGACCTCTACTCGCTCGCCGTGCTCACTTACGAAGCGCTCACGGGCACCCGACCAGCCGCGCATGGGAGCGTGGCCGCAACCCTGCTGGCCGTGCTGAGCGAGTCGCTGCCCGCGCCCTCGACGCTCATCGGGGGGCTTGCGCCCCAGGTGGATGCGGCCTTCGCGCACGCGCTGGCCAAGGACCCCGACCACCGCCCGTCGGACGTGGAAGCGTGGGCGGTCCCGCTCGCGACGGTTCTCGAGCCTGCGCCCGCCGAGAGGCGCGGCTGGCCCACCCTGCCGCCCGCGGGGCCTTGAAGCCCGGTACCCTTCTCCTCGTCCTCTCGTATCCAGCAGTCCACTCGTTCGGGACGCGGAAGAGATGAGCGGTCCCGTTGCGGACGTCAGCGGGTGGGTGGCGCCTCGAGATAGCGCGCCAGCCAGGCGTGGACCTCGCCGTAGAAGAACCGGCTATTGTCGCCCCTCAGCACCCAGTGGTTCTCGTCGGGGAACACGATGAGCCGGCTGGGCACGCGCTGTCGCTTCAGGACGCTCCAGAACTCGATCGCGTTGTTCATGGGCACGCGGTAGTCGCGCTCGCCCACCGTGACCAGGATCGGGGTCTTCAGGCTGGCTGATCGGTAGAAGGGGCTCTGATCCTTCCACCCGGTTCCGCCTTCCCACGCCGGCCCACCCATGCTGCGCTCGCGCGGGTAGACGACGTCGCTGGTGGCCCATTGGGTCTTCAGGTCGAAGAGCCCCGCGTGGCTGACCAGCGCCTTGTAGCGAGTGGTCGTGACCGCCAGCCAGTTGACGAGGTGCCCACCATAGCTCGCGCCTGCCGCCACTTGCCTCTGCGCGTCGATGAACGGGTACCTCCTGATGGCTTCGTCGGCCGCCGCGTTGACCTCGTTGGCCGGGCCCTCGAGCGGGTCGCCTTGAATGCCCTGGGCGAACCGTTCACCGAAGCCGGTCGACCCGGTGTAGTTGGTGAGCAGCACGACGTAGCCCGGGGCCGCCAGCAGGTGGTAGTTCCAGCGGATGACGAACTCATCGCGCCACTGCGAGTGGGGCCCGCCGTGAATGACGACAAACAGCGGGTACTTGCGAGACTCGTCGAAACCAGGAGGCAGCACGACCATGTTGTGAATGCGCGTGCCGCGGTCATCGAACCAGAACTCGCGGACCGGCTGCCAGTCGATTGGCCCCGTGCGCTCGTCGCCGAAGTGCGTCAGCGGCGTCGTGACGCCCGTGCGGGGGTCGATCCGAACGACTTCCGGAGGGCTCACGGCGCTTCCCCAGTTGGCGACGAGGACGGTCGACGGCGCACGACGTGCGGCTTCGAGGTTGGTCAGGCAACCGGCCGACAGGGACCCGACCTCCTTGACGGCGCCGCCCGTGGCGGGTACCGCGTACAGCTTCTCGTGGCCGGCATCCTCGGCGAGCAGGAACACGGTGGACCCATCCGCGCTGAACGTGTAGCGCCCGACCGATCGATCGAACCCTTGCGTGACGAGGGTGCGCGTCCCGACCGCCGGCCAGATCCACCGGACGAGGCGGGGGGCGTTGAAGACGCGGTCGGTGGTTGGCTCGACGGTCGCGAAGAGCGCGCGCCCATCTGGAGAGAACGCCGGCGACGCGTAACTGTCGCCGTCGGACGTCAGCCGCTGCGCCTCACCGCCTGCTGCTGGTATGAGCCAGAGGGACTGGACGGCTTCCGCGTACGCGCCTTCGTGCCGGTTCGTCGTGGCCACGAACACGATGCCCGCGCCGTCGGGCGTCCATACCGCGTCGATCGACTCCGAACCGCTTCCCAACTGCCCGCCGAACCCCGCCTCCCTGACCAGCTGTGTCGCAGCGAGCACGTTCCGGGTCTCCCGAGGCGCGTCGAGGCCCGTCACGAACAGGCTCGGCCGCCGGTCGTCGAGCCAACGGTCCCACATCCTGATCGGGAAGTCGTCGTAGATGCGAGCGTTCCACTTCCGCACCTTTCGCTCGGCCGCGACGCGCATGTTGTCGGCGTCGGTCACCGCACCCGGGTACACGTCGCTGACGAACAGGATGGCCCTGCCGTCGGGTCGCCACCTGGGATTCCGCGCGCCCGTGGACAGCTCCGTCACCCGAACGGCCTCGCCACCCCGGGCCAGGTCGAGCACATACACCTGTGGCACCTCGTCACCGTCGCGGCGCGACGTGAACGCAATGCGCGTCCCATCGGGGCTCCAGGCGACTCCGCTCTCGCCGGCTCGCGTCGACGTCAGCCGACGCGGCGGCGCGCTGCCATCCGTGGTCACCGACCACAGGTCGCTCGACTGCTCGCGCTCGTCGTACGCCGGGTGCGTCACGGTGAACACGGCCTCGGTTCCGTCTGGCCCCAGCACCGGCGCTCCAACCCGTGGCATGGTCCAGACGTCCTCGTGGGCAATAGGTCGTCTGGCTGCCTGCGAGTTCACCACGGTGGGCAGGGCACTCACGACGAACGCCAGAACGACCAGGGAGCGAAGGCGGCAATGCATGATGTGATCCTCGCGACACTCGAACGCTAATACAAGACCGCTGCCGGGCCCTTCTGCGCCACGAGCCTGTCGAAGTGCTCGACGATCAGCTGGCGTCGTGCCATCAGCGCCTTCACCGCCGCCGACGACACGCGATCGCCCACCGCCTCCTCCACCTCGGCCTGGGTCAACGTGCGCAGGCGCTCGAGCAGTTGACGATCGCAGCGCGTGAGATCCTGCGGTCGATCGATGCGCGCCCACAGCCGGAAGGCCCGCGTGAAATCGATCATCCACAGTCTCCAGTGCTTGTCGATGAGGACGTTGCCCACGTTGCGGTCGGTGTCGTAGACGAGTTGGCCGAACACGCGCATCCGGTGCATCTGTCGGTTCCATGCCTCGGTGTCGGGCGCGCGCATCCCCTTCTTGAGGCGTCGAGCCTCGTCCATCACGACATCGTCGACCCACCAGGACAGCGCCCCGTGCTTGTCTTGCCAGCGCCGCTCGACCGTGACAGGCATCATGTCGCCCAGCCCGAGGACGACCGCCAGGTCGTACGCCGCGATGTTGTACTGATAGGAGTCGACGAAGTTCACCTCGCGCGAGCCGTCGGAGAACTCCATGATGGACCTGCGCTCGTCGACGGTGGAATACGACGCGTCGTGCGTGATCGTCCCATCCGACAGCGTCAGGCGCCACGGCAGCGTCAGGCCCTCGCCGTTCTGCCGACCGCCGATGATCTCGGCCGTGAGCAGGAATTCACGTCTCTGCTCCCGCGTGAGACCAGAAGCCGACTGGCCAACCGCCGGGGTCGACAGGCGGCCGAGGAACAGGATCAGGCAAACCAGCGCGGCATCGCCACGGCCCACCTAGGCCCCCTCGACGAGCACCATGTTCGTCACCGACGCCGCCTGCCGCAACGCCTTCGGCCCGTCGTACTCCTTCGACGAATACCAGTCCTTCGCGCGATCGAAGCTGTCAAACCGAAGCACGACCACCCGTTTCGGCTCCCAGATGCCCTCGAGCCTCTCCGCGCGCCCGCCCCTGACCAAGTACGCGCCGCCGTACTTGGCGATCGACTCTGGCGCGAGCTTGATGTACTCGGAGTACTTGTCACGGTCGGTTATCTCGATATCCACGATCACGTAGGCGGCCATCTCCTCCTCCCGGTTTGAGACGGTTCATCGTGACCGTCTCACACCCTCGTCGCCTCAAGTATGTCGCGAATCGGAACTCGAGGTGTCACGCAGCCCGTGAGGCGGGGATGCCAGGCCGCCGCGACCAGACACGGACACGCGCCGGCCGAGGATTATCGGCCGGCGCAGACCGTCTCGGCAGCCGGATCGCCCAGCGCTCTGGCCGCCTCACACCTGACGTATCGCGGACGTTCGACCGCGAAGAGGCGCAGGAATTCCACGCCCGCCTCGAACTCCTCGTTCGAGTACGGCTTCAGCGTATCCTCCACGACCGCGTCGTGGATGAGCGAGTACGCCTCGTCGACCTGCGCCTGGAGCCACGTGATCCCGGTTGGGACCTCCGGCTCGCCGGTGTCCGTCGAGACCGAGTCGGACGTGGCCGCAAGCACCGTGTAGTAGTGAGCCTGCAGCCACGGAATCGCAAACGCCCGGCGCACCAGCACGTTCTCGTCGAGTCGAGCTGTGAGAGGAAGGTCGGTCCAGATCATGCTCACGTCGAGGTCCCACGGCAGAAACCGCCAGAGACCCGTCTGGCCAGACCGGTAGAGGTAGACGTTGTTCACGCCCCACGACCCAACGAGCCCGTCGTTGTTGGTCAGCAGTTGATCGATGGCCACAGCTCTCATCGTCGGTCTCGTTCGCCGTCCGGATGAGCTCCTCGATCGGCGCGGCAAGGGCGTCGAGGGACTCCTCAGGGTGCGTTCGCGGCTCGAAGATCGCGAGGTAGGGGTGAAGCGCCGGGTACGTGAAGTACCAGTAGTCCAGCCAGCGATACTCGTACAGATGCCCGTCGCTCTCGCCGTACACGCGGTCGAGAAACGGCGTGTCGACAGCCTCGACGATGGCGTACAGCCCCTGGTAGGTTCCGTTCACATAGAGACGCGCGAACGACTCGCGTGGCGCGGGCAGACCGGCGCGCGCGTAGACTCTGGTGGCGATGACCTCGCGCATCATCGCGGGATCCTGGAGGAGGTTGTCGAGCACGAGCATCGCCTGGCCCGCGAATCGACGTCCAAGTCGCACGGGTAATCGGTGTTCTGGAGGTACGTGGCCTTCAACCGTGACCAATCGCGAGAGTGCACCCGGAGGTGCACCTCGTGGAGCACGTCAGGCCGA
>JAFNAJ010000292.1 GCA_017860085.1 Acidobacteriota bacterium
GATGGACGCCGCGCACCGCTTCGACGAGGGTCGCGGGATCAAGTTCGAGACATTCGCGGAGCGGCGTGTTCGTGGGGCCATGATCGACGCGCTCAGGCGGGATGCGTGGCCGCGCGGCGTGCGTCGCATGCGGCGAGAACTCGAGGCCGCGCGGGAGCAGCTGCGCCGCGAGATGGGCTGCGAGCCGTCGCTGTCGGACCTGGCGGCGCGCGTGGGCGCCGACGAGGCACAGCTCGGTCGCGCCATCGTGCGGATCAACACGATCGAATCGACCTCGCCGCTCACGGCGGCCGAGGGGACCGACGAGTCGACGCTGCCGGCCGTGCTGGCGCCGCCCGAGTGCCCGGCGCCGGATCGTCTCTGCGAGCAGCGCGAGGTTCGCGACCGCGTGCGCATGGCGATCGCGACGCTGCCGCCGCGCGACCAGCGCATCCTCGGCCTCTACTACTACGACGAGGTCACGATGAAGGAGATTGGCGCCGAGATTGGCGTCAACGAATCGCGGGTTTCGCAGCTGCACGCGCGGGCCGTTGAGCGCCTGCGCGGGTTGCTGGCCAGCACCGACGGTCCGGTTCGCGCTGCGGAGGTGGTGGCGTTCGAAGATGCCGCGCGGCAGCGGCGCATGGCTCATCCAGGCGTCGACGCGGAGCGCTGGTCGCAGGTCGAGTCGTCGCCGGCCGTCGTGCTGGCCTACCCGAGCACGCCGCGCGCCAGTCGCAGCAGATCGGCGAGCCGGAAGGGCTTGGCAAGCCAGGGACAGCCGCTTTCTTCGAGGAACCGCTCGGCCTCGGTGCCCACGACGTCGCCGGTGACGAAGATGACGCGACGCGCCAGCTCGGGCGAGCGAGCGGCGATGGCCCGGTAGAACGCGGGCCCGTCGACCCGCGGCATGCGCAGGTCGCAGATCACGAGGTCGTAGGTCTTGTTCTCGACGCGGGTGAGGGCCTCGGCGCCGTCACCCGCGCGCTCCACCAGGAAACCCGCATCGGTCAAGGCGTCGGCGACGGCCGAGGCGAGAGCCGCCTCGTCTTCCACCACCAGCACCGCGGCGCCAGCCCCCACCTGCTCCAGCACGGGCGCCGCCTTCCGGGTCGTGGCCTGGAGCGGCGCGACGCCGGTTGGCAGCGCAATCACGAACGCCGCGCCCCCCTCGGGCCGCGATTGGGCGGCAATCGTCCCGCCATGCTCCTCGACGATGGCGTACGCGACGCTCAGCCCGAGGCCAGTGCCCTGACCGACCTCCTTCGTGGTGAAGAACGGATCGAAGATCCGCGGCATCACGTCCTCGGACACGCCAGGGCCATCGTCGGCCACCTCGATGGCGACCGCGTCGCGCGTCGAGTCTTGCCACGTGCGGATGACGAGCGTGCCCCGCCCGTGCGAGGTGATCATGGCCTGCTCGGCGTTGATCACCAGGTTCAGCAGGACCTGCTGCAGCTGGTGGGGATCGGCAAAGACCGGAGGCAGGCCGACGGCGAGCCCCTCGATGACCGAGATGTTGGCCACGCGCTGCTCGTACTGGCGCAGCGCCAGCGTATCGCGGACCACCTCGTTGACGTCGACCATCGCCCGCGTGGTCTGTCGCTTGCGCGCGAACGTCAGCAGGTTGCGTACGATCTTCGCCGCGCGCTCGGCCTCACCGAGAATGGCCTCGAGTCCACGCTTGATCGTGGCGTCGGCCGGGAGGCGTGCCAGCCGCTCCGCACTGGCCAGGATGGTCGCCAGCGGGTTGTTGAGCTCGTGCGCCACGCCGGAGATGGTCTGACCCAGGGAGGCCAGCTTCTCGGCTTGCACCAGCTGGTTGTAGAGCTCGCGCGCCTGGTCGTCGAGCCGCCGGCGCTCGCTGACGTCGCGCAGCAGAGCAAACAGGCGCAAGCCATCGCCTGAGGCGAGAGCCTCCGCGTGGGCCGTGATCTCGATCCACACCGGGGTGGAGTCGGCGCGACGAAGCCGCAGAAGGTGATCGCGCAGGAAGAGATCGCGCGACAACAGGGTCATGAGCCCGTCGCGCCCCTGTGGGTCGACGAACCGCGACGGGTCGAGCGGCCTCACGTCGGCATCGGGCGTCTCGGGCGCGTGGCCGAGCATCAGCTTCAGGTGGGGACTGACGGCAATGGTCAGATCGCCGTCGGCTCGAAGGTCGCCGACGAAAAGCCCCTGCTGGAGGGTGTCGAAGAGCCGCGCCAGGGCCTCCGTGTCTCGCGGGCCGACTGGTGGAGAGGAGCCAGGGGACATCTGGAGAGGAACTCTACCACCAGCCCAAACCCTGGGGTCAGATCTTGATTTACTGCACGACGCTCGCCTGAACGCCTGCGGAGCCCGTGAGGCCGGCGGGAAACGGCGCATGGTGGCGGTTTTGAATGGACGTCGTGCAGCAAATCAAGATCTGACCCCATACTCAGTTGTGGTGTCGCCTGCGTCTCCGCCCCGCTCTGCCTACCTCGCCTGGGCGACGATCTGCGTCGTCTGGGGCACGACGTACCTTGCCATCAAGCTGGCGCTCGACACGATTCCCCCGTTTCTCATGGGTGGCCTGCGCTACACGATTGCCGGTGGCGTGCTCGCCGCGTATCTCGCCGCCCGTGGCCAGCGCCTGCCACCACGCGCCGAGTGGCGCGCGTTCGCGCTCATCGGCCTCCTCATGCTGGGCTTCGGCAATGGGGGCGTCGTGCTGGCCGAGCAATGGGTGCCGAGCGGCCTGGCCGCTGTCGTCATTGCCACGTCGCCGTTCTGGATGGTCGGTCTCGATGCGCTGCTGTCCGGGGGCGAGCGCCTGCGGGCCCGGCAACTGTCTGGCCTCGCGATTGGCTTTGTGGGCATCGTCATCCTCGTGGGTCCCGACCTCGTCCTCGACACCGGCAGCCGTCGGGCCACCGCGGCGGGCATCGTCGCGCTCCAACTTGCTTGCGCGGGGTGGGCACTCGGCACCGCGTACAGCCGGCGCAAGGCCCCGCATGTCGAGCCCATGCCCGCTGCGGCCCTCCAGATGCTCTTCGGCGGCGCGTTCATGCTGCTTGCCGGCACCGCATTCGGCGAGTGGGCCCATTTGAGGATCACGCCGAGCGGGTCGTTGCTGCTCCTGTATCTCGCCCTCTTCGGCGCCGTGGCCGGATTCGTTGCGTACCTTCACGCGCTGCGCCACCTGCCGGTCGCGTTCGTTTCGCTCTATGCGTACGTCAACCCTGTCATCGCCGTGGCGCTCGGCACGTGGCTGCTCGCCGAGCCGTTCAACCGGCGCATGGCAATCGCCATCGCCGCGGTGCTGCTCGGCATGACCGTCGTGTCGATGCGGCCACGCGCGCAGACGATCGAGCGCGAGGCTGGTGCCGGTGCGGCCGCCGACCGCTGAGGTATGCTTCGCGTATGGCCAGGCTTTCGAAGATCAAGGACCTGTCGCCGGAGTCGAGCGGATCGGGGTTCTTCCTCTGCGCGAGGAAGGAAGTACGGCAGGCGAAGAACGGCGAACCGTTCCTCGCGCTGGTGCTGCAGGACGCGACCGGTGAGATCCCGGCCAAGGTGTTTGGCGCCGACGCCGCCCAGTCTCGAGACCAGTTCGAGGCCGGTGAGTTCGTCGCCGTGGAGGCACGCGCCAACCTCTACCAGGGACGCACAGAACTCATCCTCAGCCGCATCCGGCGCGTCAGCCCAGCGCAGGATCGCCAGCACGGTTTTCGCGAAGAGGACTGCGTGCCCTCGGCGCCCCGATCGATCGACGAGATGTGGGCCGAGCTCCAGGCGCGGATCGCGGGGGTGAGCGATCCGGCCATTCGCGTGCTGCTGTCACGGATTGCCGCCGACCACGAGGACCGCCTGCGCGTCTGGCCCGCGGCCCTCACGGTGCACCACGCCTACCGGGGCGGGCTGCTGGAGCACGTGCTGCAGATTGCGAGGAACGTCGAGGCGCTTGGTCGCGCTTACGACGCCAACCTCGACATGCTGTTTGCCGGTGCCGTGCTTCACGACATCGGCAAGCTCCGCGAGCTCGACTACGACAGCGTGCCCGTCTACTCGCGCGAGGGCAACCTGGTGGGGCACATCGGCATCGGCCTGATGACGGTGCGGGACGCGGCGGCAGGCATCAGCGGCCTGAGCGACGAGCGCCGCCTCGAGATCGAGCACCTGGTCGCGTCACACCACGGCTCGCGCGAACTGGGCTCGCCCGTCGAGCCCATGACGCTCGAGGCGTTCATTCTCGCGATGGCCGACGACCTCGATGCCAAGGTGCACCAGGTGCGCAAACACATCGCCACCGACGAGAACGACGGCGACTTCACGTCGTATCACGCGCGCCTGAAGCGCGTGCTGCTCAAGCCGTCGCCGACCAAGCCCGCAGCCGATCGCGAAGGCTGAACCCGCAGCCGATCGCGAAGGCTGAAGGCCGGCCGCCAGGGGCTGCAGCCTACGGCTGATGCGTCAGGTTTCGGCGAAGCTCCTCGAGGAAGGCCCGGCCCCATCTCCTGTCCGGCTCGAGATAGTTGCCTTCCGCCCACTCGTTCCAGCTCCGGATGAAGATGATCCGCTCCTGCGCCGGATGATGAGCCGTGATCTCGAGCGCTCGCCTGACCTGCTCCCCGAAGAGGGCCGGATGGTGACCGAGGTAGAGATTGCCCCTGCGTCCGACCCGCGGCGTGTTGTCCCAATTCGGCACGATCGACGGGAGCGACCGCTCGCCCGCGACGCTGAACGGGATGTACTTCGAGAACCGCGAGTAGAGGAAGATCGTCGGAAAGAAGCCCACTCGCTCGAGCAGCCTCGACGCAAGCAGGTCCGGGGCGAAGGGCTCCGCAGCCCGCCGAGCGGCGATCGGAAACAGCGTCCACGGCGCGACGGCGTCGAAGCCGTTTGCGGAGGCGCGCCACGGGGCCCTGGAGTCGCTCGACTGGCCGACGAGGTAGAGGCCAGGGAGGCCGCTCTGCGCGGCCAGCGACCGCCAGAGCTCGGCGAAGCGTGCGGCGCTCGGCAGTCGGTCGGGTCGATAGACGAAGAACACCGGGCGTCCGTCCACGGTCAGGTACTTCCGGTCGTGCAACCACGGCTCGAGGCACGCGAAGTGGCGCCGGTGGTCGTCGTCCCCGGGATAGGTCTGCTCGATCAACACGCGACGAGGCGCGCCAATCCACCTGCCGCCCCACGATTCGTTCGCCCACCCCAGGCAGAGCCCAATCGGCAGGTCGGGTGACGCGAAGAACAGCTCCACAACGCGGTCGAGCATGCGTCGGCCGGCGAACCAGTAGTGCCAGAAGCAGAACGCCGACACGCCGTGCGCGGCCGCGAGATCAGCCTGGTGGTGTCGCGTGTCCTCGAGGCGCAGGTCGTAGAAGCCCAACTCGCCGGGCAGTCGGGGCTGGTCGTGCCCCGGGAAGAGCCTCGACGCGCGCGCGACGTTCGTCCACTCGGTGAAGCCGTCGCCCCACCATTCGTTGTTCTCGGGAATGGGGTGGAACTGGGGCAGGTAGAACGCCACCGCGCGGGCAGGGTACTCGGTCACAAGCGCAGCACCTTCGGTCCCCCGGTCGTGGGCCTGTGCAGTGTCGGACCTCAGGCCCGGCCACCGGGCCGCACGTGCCCGGGGCGCGCTCCGTCTCCCTGGGCGCCGAGCGCAAAGGTCATCGTACCCTCGGCGACCACCTCGGAGCCGACTCGCGCGATGCCCCTGAGCACGCCCATCCGGCTGCGCAGGCGCACGACGGTCGCCTCGATCTCGACGACATCGCCCGGGTGCACGGGCTTGCGGTAGCGCACGCGCTCGATGCCCATGAAGTAGATGAGCTTCTCCCGGTTCTCGGGCTTGGCCAGGATCATGATGGCCCCCACCTGGGCCACGGCTTCCGTGAGCACGGTGAAGGGCAGCGAAGGCGCGTCGCCCGCCTGGTGGCTCAGGTAGCGTTCGTTCCTCGTCACGGCCTTGATCCCGACGATGCGCTTGTCGGGCTCGAAGGCAGTGATGCGATCGACGAGCAGGAACGGATAGCGGTGAGGGAGAATCCGCTCGATGGCGGCGTAGTCGAGAGGCAGCGTCAGCGAGTCCATGTTCCCTGGGGCGCCGCCTGTCGTGCGGCGAGTCCCAAAGTATAATCTGATTGCTCGTGTCAGACCCTCTCGCGCCTCCGTCCCCCCCACCCGTGATCGTCCCGAGCGCCGTCGACCAACTGGCGACGCTGTTCGACCTCGGCCGGCGCGTCATGTCGGTCCTGGACCTCGACGAACTGCTCGAGCGCATCCCCGACCTCATCGCCAGGGTCGTCAGCTTCGACGCGTTCGCGGTCTACCTGCTCGACCGGCGGGCCGCCACGCTGCGCGTCGCGTACGCGGTCGGCTACCCGCAAGGAGCCGTTGGCTCTACCGTGCTGCGGGTCGGCGAGGGGCTGGTTGGCACGGCGGTGTCGGAGAAACTCCCGGTGCTGGCGAACGAGCTGACCAGCGACGCGCGGTATGTACCCATCGCGCCGGGGATGCAGTCGGAACTCGTGGCGCCCCTCATCCTCAAGGGCCGAGCGATCGGCGCCCTCAACATCCTGAGCCGCAAGGCGCAGGCCTTTTCAGAAGCCGACGTCGCGCTCCTCAGCCAGTTTGGCGCCCACGTGGCGGTTGCGCTGGAGAACGCGCGGCTGTTCGAGCGAGAGCGCCGAGACGCCGAGGTGTTCGAGACCCTGGCCGAAATCGGCCGCGAGGTGTCGGCGATCCTCGATCCGGACGAACTGCTCACGCGGCTCGTCGAGCTTGCGAAGCGTCTCATCGACTACCGCAC
>JAFNAJ010000293.1 GCA_017860085.1 Acidobacteriota bacterium
CGCTGTCGCACCTCGTAGGCCTGGCTCCACTGGTGCTGGTCCTCGTGGAGCTTCTCGAGGTTGAAGAGGGCCTGGATGTTCCCGGGCTCGAGCCGAATCACTTCCTGGAACGCCTCGATGGCGCGGTCGACGAACCCCCCCTGCTTGTAGTCGAGGCCGAGCGACAGGAGGACGGAGCTCTGCTCGAGGCGGCTGAGGCGTGGCCGCTGCAGCAGTTGCTGATGGATCTGGACGGCGCGACCGACCTGGCCCTTTTCTCGATAGAGATTGCCGAGAATGATGTGGATCTCGAGCGCCCGGTCGTTGACCGCCGCGGCCTGACTGATCTCCTCGAGCGCCAGGTCGACCTGGTTCGCCGCGAGGAAATTCAGCCCCTGCAGGAAGTGCGGTGAATCGCGCAGCTTGCGTCGATCGAGCCAGCGCCCGTTGCGCAGCTTGTACCGCTCCCACGCCTTGCCGGCCGCCAGGCCGACCAGAAGCGCGACGAGGATCCCGAGCAGCGGGGCATAGTCGTTCACGGCCGCGCCGCCTTCCGGTCGTACTCGGCGACCACCGTCTCCCAGCGTCCCTGGGCTTTGAGGATCAGCTCGACGAGCTCTCTCACGGCGCCGTGTCCACCGGCGCGCGTGCTGGTCCAGTGCACGGCGCGGAGGACCTCGTCGACCGCGTCGGCAGGCGCGGCGGAGAGCCCGACGCGCCGCAACACCGGCAGGTCGAGCAGGTCGTCGCCCATGTAGGCCACGTGCTGGTCGTCGAGTTCGTGGGTCGCGAGGATGCGCTCGTAGGCCACGGCCTTGTCCATCCGGCCCTGCGTGACGATCGGGATCGACAACTGCGCCGCGCGGGCCGAGGTGGCGCCCGCCCGCCGTCCCGAGAGCAGGCCGGTCAGCAACCCGGCGCGCTGGGCCCAGACGATCGCCGCGCCGTCACGGACATGGAAGCGCTTGTGCTCGGTGCCTTTTGGTCCGAGGAGGATGGCGCCGTCGGTCAGCACGCCGTCGACGTCGAGGAGCACCAGCCGTATGCGTCGCGCCCGTTCAGTCAGCGTCACCGGTGCCCAGCCTCAGAACATTTCCGTTCGCCACAGGTCGTGCAAGTGCAGGACGCCAGCGGCCCGCCGGTCGGCGGTGGCCACGATGAGCGAGGTGATCTTGCGCTCCTCCATGATCTTCAGGGCCTCGACGGCCAGCATCGACGGTGCGATGGTCACGGGCGTGCGGGTCATCACGTCGCCGGCCGTGCGCACGAGCACGTCGGGCGTCGTGGCCATGTGCCGTCGGAGATCGCCGTCGGTGATGATGCCTTCGACGCGGCCCTCGACATCGACGACGCACGTCATGCCGAGGCCCTTGCTCGAGATCTCGTAGATCACCTCGCGCACAGGCGTGTCGACCCGCACGCGCGGCACGCCGTCGCCGCTGTGCATCAGCGCGTCGGCACGCATCAGGCGCTTACCCAGCTTGCCACCGGGGTGCAGGCTGGCGAACTGCTCCACCCGGAACCCCTTCCGCACCAGCAGGGTCATGGCGAGGGCGTCGCCGAGGGCCAGCGAGGCGGTCGTGCTCGCCGTGGGCACGAGGTTCATCGGGCAGGCTTCCTCGCTCACGTGGCAGTCGAGCGCCACGTCCGCCTTCAGTCCGAGGCTCGAGCGGGGATTCCCGGTCACGGCGATGAGCTTCGCCCCGATGCGGCGAATGAACTCGAGCACGCGCAGCACTTCCTCGGTCTCGCCGCTGTAGGAGAGCGCCAGCACGACGTCGTCGGCCTGGATGACGCCGAGATCGCCGTGAATGGCCTCGGCCGGATGGAGGAAGAACGCGGGCGTCCCGGTGCTCGAGAGCGTCGCTGCGATTTTGCGGCAGACGATACCCGACTTGCCCATGCCGGTGACGATCACACGACCACGGCACTGGTGGAGCAGGTCGACGGCCAGGGCGAAGTCCTGGCCGACGCGTTCGACGAGCTCGAGAATCGCGTTCGCCTCGGTCTCGAGTACCTTGCGCGCCAGCGAGAGGTCGGCCGACATGACCTAGACCGCCTGCACGTCGGCCCGGGCGTCGAGGGCGGCGTGAATGCGCGCCAGGCGCGCCAGCAGGGCGGGCAGCCGTGACAGGTCGAGCGCGTTCTGCGCATCGCTCTTCGCCTGCGCCGGGTTGTCGTGGATTTCGAGGAAGACCCCGTCGACGCCAGCCGCCACGCCCGCCGACGCCAGCGGCTCGATGAACTCGGCCTGGCCGGCGGTGACCCCGTCGCCCGCGCCGGGGAGCTGCAGGCTGTGCGTGACGTCGAACACGACGGGGTAGCCCATCGAACGCAGCAGGGGCAGCGACCGCATGTCGACGACGAGGTCGTGGTAGCCGAACGTCGTGCCGCGCTCGGTCAGGATGATCTGGTCGTTGCCCGAGTCCACCACCTTGGCCACGGCGTGCCGCATGTCGAGCGGCGCCAGGAACTGGCCCTTCTTGATGTTGACCACGCGCCCGGTCCGCGCAGCCGCCACCAGCAGGTCGGTCTGCCGGCAGAGGAAGGCGGGGATCTGCAGCACGTCGACCACCGCGGCGGCTCGTTCTGCCTGCCAGGGCTCGTGGATGTCGGTGAGCACGGGGACCCTGGCCGCGCGCTTCACCTCGGCGAGAATCCGCAGGCCCTCGTCGAGGCCGGGCCCCCGATACGATCGGATCGAGGTCCGGTTCGCCTTGTCGAACGAGGCCTTGAACACGAAGGGAAGCCCGACGCGGGCGGCGGCGTCCCTGATCGCGATCGCCAGGGACAGGGCGTGCGTCTCGCTTTCAATGACGCACGGGCCGCCGACAAGGGCAAGGGGCGCACCTCCGCCGATGCGCACGCCACCGATCTCGACCTGTCGCACGCCGCAATTATACCCTTCGACTCAGCCGGCCACCGGGGTGGCCTGGGCGCCTGCGCTGACCCGGGCCCGCTTGTGGTCGTGGCTCGCGTGGACGAACCCGGCAAAGAGCGGGTGGGGTCGCAAGGGCTTCGACTTGAACTCGGGGTGGAACTGGACGGCCACGTGCCAGGGATGTCCCGGCAACTCGATCATCTCCACGAACTTCCCATCGAGCGACCGCCCCACGATGTCGAGGCCGTGGTCCATCAGCACCTGCTCGTAGAGCGAGTTGAACTCGTAACGATGGCGATGACGTTCGTGGATGACGTCGGCGCCGTACTCCCGCTGTGAGAGCGAGCCGGGCTTCAGGCGGCAGGCATACGATCCGAGTCGCATCGTGCCGCCGAGGTCGTCGACGCCCAGCAGGTCGCGCAGCTTGTAGATCACCTTCGTCTGCGTGTCTGGCGAGCACTCGGTCGAGTCGGCCTCGGTGAGGCCGCACACGTTGCGCGCGAACTCCACGACCGACCACTGGAACCCGTAGCAGATGCCGAAGAACGGCACGCCGCGCTCGCGCGCGATCTGGGCGGCGCGGATCATGCCGCGCGTGCCCCGATCACCGAAGCCCCCCGGCACGAGGATCCCGTCGGCAGTGTCGAGGAGGTGCTCACCGCCGGGCTGCTCCAGGGCCTCGGCGTCGACCCACTGGATCCGGACCCGGAGCCGATGCTTGACGCCGCCGTGAAACAGCGCCTCGTTGAGGCTCTTGTAGGAGTCCTCGAGGCCCACGTACTTGCCGACGACGTGGATCGTCACCTCGCCCTCGGGGTTGTGGATGCGATCGACCAGGTCCTGCCACGCGGCCATGTTGGCCTCGGTCCGCGGAAGGTCCAGCTGCTTGAGGATGATCCCGTCGAGCCCCTCGTTGGCCAGCGCCAGCGGGACATCGTAGATGCTGGGGACGTCGCGAGCCGTGATCACCGCGTGTTCGTCCACGTCGCAGAACAGCGCGATCTTCCGCTTGATGTCCGGCGGAATCAGCCGATCGGTCCGGCAGAGCAGCACGTCGGGCTGGATGCCGATCGAGCGCAGGTCGCGGACGCTGTGCTGCGTGGGCTTGGTCTTCAGCTCACCCGACGTGCCGATGAACGGGACCAGCGTGAGGTGAATGTACAGCGTGTTCTCGCGGCCGACGTCCTGGCGGAACTGGCGGATGGCCTCGAGAAACGGCAGGCTCTCGATGTCGCCCACCGTCCCGCCAATCTCGATGAGCACGATGTCGACGTTGTCGGCGACCGACAGGATGGCTTCCTTGATCGCGTTGGTGATGTGAGGGATCACCTGAACGGTGGCCCCGAGGTAGTCGCCCCGCCGCTCGCGCTGGATCACCGACAGGTAGATCTTCCCGGTGGTCCACGAGTGATTGAGCGTCGCGACGGTGCTGGTGAACCGCTCGTAGTGCCCCACGTCCAGGTCGGTCTCGGCCCCGTCGTCTGTGACGTA
>JAFNAJ010000294.1 GCA_017860085.1 Acidobacteriota bacterium
TCGGCGACCATCGCCGTGGCCATGGTGTCGAGCGACGGCGGCAACGTCCACGGGACGCTCGAGGAGGTCGTGCGCTGGATCGAACGCACGCAGCCGCACATCACCGTGACCAACTGGGACATCGAAGTGCTATGAAAGGGGCTCGGGACCCACAGGTCCTGCGCTCGGCGTTCGGCGACCGGGAAGTTCTGGCGTCGGGCTGAATCCAAGGCACCTGGACCCGAAGGTCCGCGCTGCGACCGTCACGATCCCCGGGATACCACCCATGACCGTCCGCTCTGTCGTTGTCGGATTCGCACTCCTGCTCGTAGGTTTTCTGACGGTGCCCGTCCAGACGGGATCAACGCCAGCCCGGACGCGCCACGGGATGGTCGTCTCGCAGAGCGCCGTGGCGTCAGCGGTCGGCGCCGAGGTGCTCCGCGACGGCGGGAGGGCCATCGACGCCGCGATCGCCACGGCGTTCGCGCTCGCCGTGACACACCCCACCGCCGGCAACATCGGGGGCGGCGGCTTCATCGTCTATCGCCCCGCCGCCGGCGACCCCGCCGCGTACGATTTCCGCGAGACGGCACCGGCGAAGGCCTCGCCCACGATGTTCCTCGTCGACGGCAAGTACGACAGCGACCGGCATCACAACAGTCACCTTTCGGTCGGGGTCCCCGGCACCGTCGCAGGGCTGCACCTTGCCTGGAAGAGTCACGGGACCCTGCCCTGGAAGCGCCTGGTCGACCCGGCCGTGGCACTGGCGCGCGACGGGTTCGTCGTGACCGACGGCCTCGCCCGGTCGCTGGCCGCGATGCTGCCCGACTTTCGCAGGTACCCGGCTTCGCTCGCCCAGTTCTCGAAGAACGGCGAACCGTACGAGCCGGGCGACGTGTTGAGGCAACCCGACCTGGCACGGACCCTGTCGCGCATTGCCGACCTTGGACCGGCGGGCTTCTACGAGGGCGAAACGGCCGAACTCCTCGAGAAGGAGATGCTTGCCAACGGCGGCCTCATCACCCGCGAGGATCTCAAGGCCTACCAGCCGAAACGGCGCGAACCGCTGCATGGCACGTATCGCGGCTACGACGTCCTCGCGATGCCACCCATCAGCAGCGGCGGGACGGCGCTCCTGCAGATGCTCAACATCCTCGAAGGCTACGACCTGCGAGCGTCCGGCTTCGGCTCGGCACTGACGCTGCACCGGATGGCCGAGTCGATGCGCCGCGCCTACGCAGACCGCGCGCGCTATCTCGGCGACCCCGACTTCAACCCGACGATGCCCATCGCTCGCCTCACGTCGAAGGCGTACGCCGACGAGCTGCGCCGCAGCATCGACGACGAGAAGGCGTCGGCGTCGCAGCCCACGAGCTTCGAGTGGCCGTCCGAGGGTGTTGAGACGACGCACGTGTCCGTGGTGGACAAGGACCGCAACGCCGTGGCGCTCACCTACACGCTCGAGTATGGCTACGGGTCGCGCATCGTCGTGCCCGGCGCGGGATTCCTGCTCAACAACGAGATGGGCGATTTCAACGCGGGACCGGGGCTGACGAACGCCGACGGCCTCATCGGCACCGAACCCAACCTCGCGCAGCCGGGCAAGCGCATGCTGTCGAGCATGACGCCCACGATCCTGGCCCGTGACGGGAAGCTCTTCATGGTGACCGGCAGCCCCGGCGGCCGCACCATCATCAACACGGTGCTGCAGACCGTGCTCAACGTGGTCGACTTCGGCATGAATGCGCAGGAAGCCGTGGACGCGCCCCGCATCCACCACCAGTGGTTGCCCGACCGGATCAACCACGAGCGATTTGGTTTCTCACCCGACACTCTCGCCTTGCTGCGCACGCGCGGACACGAACTGCGGGAGATCGGCAGCCAGGGAGTGGCCGAGGTCATTGTCGTCGACGCAAAGACCGGGGCACTCGAGGGTGGCATCGACCGCCGCGCGCCGGATGGGGGCGCGGCCGGGCACTGACAGCGTTCCGACATGGCATCGCATCACGACGTTCCTGAGCTGATCACGCACGACGAGCAGGTGGCCACCACGCCAGGCGAGCGGGCCGCCGAGGTGCTGCTGCGCCCGTTTCAGCGGTTCGCGCGCCTGCAGGTCGCTGGCGGCGTGCTGTTGATTGCGTGCACCGTGGTGGCGCTCGCGCTGGCCAACTCGCCTCTGTACGACCTCTATCACCACCTGCTGGAACAGCCGCTCGGGATCTTCTTTGCCGAGCGGCGTCTCTCGTTCAGCCTGCACCACTGGATCAACGACGGGTTGATGGCCGTCTTCTTTTTCGCGGTCGGCCTCGAGATCAAGCGCGAGTTCCTGGTCGGTGAGCTCGCGGAGCCTCGTAAGGCGATGCTGCCCATTGCCGCGGCGATCGGCGGCATGATCGTGCCGGCGAGCATTTACGCCGCGCTCAACGCCGGAGGGCCGGGCTCGCCAGGCTGGGGCATCCCGATGGCCACGGACATTGCCTTCGCGCTCGGCGCCCTCGTGATGCTCGGCAACCGGGTTCCGGAAGCGCTCAAGGTCTTTCTCGTCGCACTCGCCATCGTCGACGACCTCGGCGCCGTGCTCGTGATTGCCATGTTCTACACGAGCGACCTCGCGCTCGGTGGCTTGGCCATCGCGGGGGTGTTCACGCTCGCCCTGGTGGCGGCCAACGTGGCTGGGGCACGCAGGGCGCTCGTCTACGCCCCGCTCGGCGTCGGCGTCTGGTACGGGATGCTCACGTCGGGTGTCCACGCCACGCTCGCTGGCGTCATCGTCGCCATGACGATCCCGGCGAGCGTGAAACTCGTGCCCGGTGCCATCAGCGGCGTCCTGCGCCGTGGTGCTGACAAGCTCGACCAGCTCCCGGCCGACCGGCGCACCGATCCCATGGGCGCAGAGCGCGTCGCGGTGCTCGAGCGCCTCGACCACGCGCTCGAGCAAGCCAAGCCCCCGCTCCAGCGGTTCGAGCACGCCGTGGCCCCGTGGGTCACCTTCGCCATCATGCCGGTGTTCGCGTTGTTCAACGCCGGTGTGCACATCGACGCGTCGGCCCTGGCGAGCCTCGCCACGCCGGTTCCGCTCGGCATCGTCCTCGGCCTCGTCGTGGGCAAGCAGGTGGGCGTGTTCGGCGCCAGTTGGTTGGCCGTGAAGGCGGGCATCGCGTCGCTGCCGCAGGGGGTGAGTTGGCGCCAGGTCTACGGAACGGCCTGGCTGGCCGGCATCGGCTTCACGATGTCGCTCTTCATCAGCAGCCTGGCCTTCGGCGGCACGGCGTTCGAGGATCAAGCGAAGATGGGGATCCTGCTCGGATCGCTCGTGTCTGCGCTGGGCGGCGTCTGGCTGCTCGTGCGCGGCGCTCGCGCGGCCAGCGAGCGGCGTACTCTGTAGGCGGTGACGTCCATGACCACGCGTGCAAATGCCCAGTGGCGCCTGGCGGCGCGCCCGAGTGGCCTGTTCAAGCCTTCCGATTTCCAGTGGGCGGAGGAACCGCTGCGCCCGGTGGGCGACGGCGACGTGCTCGTCCGCAACGTCTATCTGTCGCTCGACCCGACCAACCGGGGATGGGCGAACGCCACGCCCACCTACCTGCCGCCGATTCCGCTCGGCGAGGTGATGCGCGGAATCGCCCTCGGGGTCGTCGAGGAGTCGAGGAACCCGGCGTTCTCTCCGGGCGACCTCGTCCAGGGCCTGATCGGGTGGCAGCGCTACCTTATCGGAAACGGGCGCGGGCTCTCGGTCGTGCCTCGCGTTCCGGGCCTCCCGATGACCGCCTATCTCGGGTTGTTCGGCCACATTGGCGCGACGGCCTACTTCGGACTGCTCGACGTGGGCCACCCGAAGGCCGGCGAGACGCTCGTCGTTTCGGGCGCCGCCGGCGCAGTGGGCTCACTGGTGGGGCAGATTGGCAAGATCGTCGGCTGCCGCGTGGTCGGCATTGCGGGAGGGCCGGAGAAGTGCCGCTGGCTCACCGAGACACTGGGCTTCGATGCCGCCATCGACTACAAGCGCGAGCCCGTGCGGCCGCGGCTGCGCGTGCTGTGCCGCCAGGGGATCGACGTCTACTTCGACAACGTCGGCGGCGACATCCTCGACGCCGCGCTCTCGATCATCAACCTGCGCGCGAGGGTCGTCATCTGCGGGCTGATCTCGCAGTACACCAGCGATGAGCCGCCGCCGGGGCCGCGCTACTTCGGCAACATCCTCGTCCAGCGCGCCCGCGTCGAGGGGTTCATCGTGCTCGACTACGCCGAGCGCTTCCCCGAAGCGATGAAGGCGCTTGCGGCGTGGTACACGCAAGGCAAGATCCAGTACCGTGTCGAGGTCGTCGATGGGCTCGAGCAGGCGCCCGCCGCGGTAAACCGTCT
>JAFNAJ010000295.1 GCA_017860085.1 Acidobacteriota bacterium
CCCTCGGCCCACCGGTCGCCGATCTTCTTGTTGCACGCATCGTCTCCCCCACACTCGGGGTAGACGTCGGTGGCAAAGGCCACCGATTTCGAGTCGGGGCTCCACGACGGGGCCGAGACGCCCGTCGAGATCGACGTGACTTTTCGGGCCTCCCCGCCGGCGGTAGGCATCACATAGAGTTGCGCCCCACCATCGCGCGTGCTGACGAACCCGATCCACTTGCCGTCGGGAGAGAACGACGGGGCGCTCTCGTTGCCGCTGCCGAAGGTGATCTGCCGCGCGTTCCCGCCATCGGTATCCGACATCCAGAGCTTCGCCGTGCGCGTTGCTCGCGGCAGGTCGGTCGTGGAGACGACGTAAATCAGGGTCTTCTCGTCGGGCGACACGGCGAAACCGGCGACACCCTTGACGCGATACAGATCCTCGATGGTGAACGCCCGCTTCTCGGCGAGCGTGCTCGCCGGCACTGCCAGCAGTGCGACGAGGGCGAGAACGGAAAGACGCTGCATGATGAGCCTCGGGTGAACCGCCGGGGGGCAGGGCCGATGATTGCGCCCACCGAGCGCATTGTCAACGGAGGGCCTCGCGTTGGACCCTGGGCGCCGCATCGGCGGTAGACTAAGCAGGAGAGACCGAGGATCGCGGTGCTGGGAGGGCCACGGATGGCATCGGCTCCCGCCCTCGATGTGTGCGAGGGGCGCGCGCAGGCGCCCGGGAATGACGGCCCGGGGCTCGGCGACGAGGCCATTCGCCGCGTCGCGGAGGAGGCCCGTGGACGTCTCGAGGTCCGGGCAGGACTCGACACGCATCCTCGACAGTACCGGCGGGCGGCAGAGCGCTCCTTCACCGCCGACGAGCGGGCGCGGGTGACCGTCCTCATCGGCGGCCTCACGACGAACCACGAGAAACTCCTCAAGGCGGTCCTCGAGCACTCCGGCCATCCCTGCGACATCCTGCCGACGCCGGACGTCCTGGCGTTCCAGCTCGGAAAGGACTACGGCAACAACGCGCAGTGCAACCCCTCGTACTTCTGCGTCGGCAGCCTGATCCAGTACCTTCGCGGCCTGCGGGCGAGCGGCCTCACGCGAGACCAGATCATCGACGGCTACGTCTTCCTCACGGCCGGGACCTGCGGCCCGTGCCGCTTCGGCATGTACGAGTCGGAGTACCGACTGGCGCTGCGAAACGCCGGTTTCGAGGGCTTTCGCGTGCTCACGTTCTCCCAGAGCGACGGGGTCAAGGCCGCTACCGGAGAGCCTGGCCTGCGCTTCACGATCGACCTCGGTATGGGCGTCGTGGCGGCGCTCGATGCCGCCGATGTGCTCAACGACCTCGCGCATCGGATCCGCCCCTACGAACTGAACGCCGGCGCAACCAGCGCAGCCATCGGTCGCGCCGTCGGCCGGCTCGCCGACGCCTTCCGGATGCGGCCGGTCTTCGAACTGACCGATCTGCTCCCTCGTGGACTTGCGGCGCGGGTCGACACGACGGGGCGCCGGTACATCGTGGCCAATTCGCTCGGCAAGATCGCGAGTCACCTCTACGGCCGGTACACGAGAGAGGCCTACCGCTCGTGCCGACGGGCTCTCGCGGGAGTGGAGGTGGACTACACCCGTGTGAAGCCAGTGGTGAAAGTGGTCGGGGAGTTCTGGGCGCAGACCACCGAGGGCGACGGGAACTTCAGGATGTTCGACTTCCTCGAGAGCGAGGGCGCCCAGGTGCTGGTCGACCCGGTCGGCGTCTGGGTGACCTACCTGCTGCACCAGCGGCGCGCCGCCCTCCTGGCGCGTCGCGTGGCCGACGCTCCCTACTACCGCCCGCCGCCGTGGGCCGTATACCGCCGCGTAGCCAACGCCACGGCGTTCTCCCGGCGATGGGCCCTCTTCTGGTTCGCCGAGCGGTGGTGGATGCACGAATACTGGCGCGTCGCCAACGGCCTCGGCGGCGGCACCGTGCCCCTCGTCCCGCAGGCGGTGCTGGCGCGCCTCGCGCACCCCTTCTACCACCACCTCGCGCGCGGCGGCGAGGGACACCTGGAGGTGGGCAAGAGCGTCTACTACACGGTCACACGCAGCTGCCACATGGTGGTCAGCCTCAAGCCTTTCGGATGCCTGCCTTCCACGCAGTCCGACGGCGTGCACGCCGCGGTGGTCGGCCGGTACCCCGACATGATCTTCGTGCCGGTCGAGACCTCGGGCGATGGCCAGATGAGCGCCTACAGCCGGGTCCAGATGGCCCTCGGCGAGGCCAGGACTCGTGCGCGCGACGAGTTCGATCGCGCCCTGGCGGCAACCGCGACCCCGCTCGACGACATCAAGGCGTTCGTCGCGGGGCACCCCGAGCTGCGGAGCCCCTTCTATCCCGTTCCCAAGCAGCCACACCTCGCCAGCGTCGCCGCGAACTTCGTGACGCACGTGAGCGAGGTGATGCGGGGCCGTGCGAGGCTGGCGCTCCGCACGCGCAACGGGACACGAGCGTCCATCCGGCACGGCGTCACGGCGCGGGAGTGAGCCGTTGGCGACTACTGCGCATTTTCTCGTGGGCATCGACGTCGGCTCGACGACGACGAAGGTCGCGGTCGCGGACGGACGCAACGGGCAACCACTGTGGCACGCCTACCAGCGCCACGAGGCCCGCCAGGCCGAGACGCTGCACGCGATGCTCGTCGCGATGCACCGTGAGACGGGCATGGCGCCCGCCGCGTGCCGCGCCTCGATCACGGGCGTGGGCGGGCACGCTCTATCGCAGGCCGTCGGCGCACACATCGTCCAGGAAGTGCACGCGCTCTCGCTCGCGGTCGAGGCCCTCCACCCCGACGCCGGCTCGGTGATCGAACTGGGCGGCCAGAACGCGAAGGTCATCCTGTTCGCCGAGCAGGGCCCGGGCCGTCCTCGCCGGAAGATCCCGTCGATGAACGACCGCTGCGCAGGGGGGACGGGCGCGGTCATCGACAAGATCGCCGCCAAGCTGGGAATCTCCCAGGACGCGCTCACGCAACTGCCCTACCGGGGACACGTGGTGCACCCCATCGCGGCCAAGTGCGGCGTGTTCGCCGAGACCGACATCAACAGCCTGCAGAAGCTCGGCGTCTGCGCCGAGGAGCTGATGGCCTCGCTCTTCGACGCGATCGTCCTGCAGAATCTTGCCGTGCTCACCCGCGGGCACACGCTTCGGCCCCGTGTGCTGCTGGTGGGTGGACCGAACGCGTTCTTCCGCGGGTTGGGCGAGGCCTGGCAGTACCACATCGCGCGGCTCTGGCACGAGCGCGAGATCCGTCTGCCGGAGGGCGTGGCGCCCGCCGACCTGATCACGGTGCCCGTCGATGCGGAGTTCCTGACCGCGATCGGCGCCGTCCGGCACGCGCTCGGCGACGATTCGCCGGTCCGGTACGCGGGTGCCGAGGGCCTGGAGCGCCACCTCGCAGTGGAACACGACGCGTCGACGATGCGGCACGCCATTCCTGGGCTCGTGTCGTCGCCCGAGGAGGCCGAGGCGTTCCGCGCCGCGTTCGCGCCGCCGCCGTTCGTCCCCCCGCAGTTCCCGCGTGGGAGCACGCTGCGGGCGTTCATCGGGATCGACGGCGGCTCCACGTCGACCAAGGGCGTCGTGCTCGCCGAGGACGGCCGCATCGTCAGCAAGGCCTACCGGCTGTCGGGCGGCAACGCGATCGAGGATACCGTCGACATCATCGGTCGCCTGCGCCGTCAGGTCGAGGCGTTCGGAGCCATCCTCGAGGTGCTGGGCGTCGCCACCACCGGCTACGCTCGTGCGCTCCTTCGCGACGTCTTCCGCGCGGACGTGGCCGTCGTCGAAACCGTGGCGCACGCGGAGGCCGCGCAACGATACCACCCCGACCCCCACGTCGTCGTCGACGTCGGCGGGCAGGACATCAAGATCCTGGTGCTCCGCGACGGGCGCATCGCCGACTTCAGGCTGAACACGCAGTGCTCGGCCGGGAATGGCTACTTCCTGCAGAACACGGCGGAGAGCTTCGGCGTGGCCATCGACGACTACGCCGACGTGGCACTGTCGGCGCGCAGCATGCCCGCCCTGAGCTACGGGTGCGCGGTCTTCCTGCAGACCGACATCGTGAACCTTCAGCGCCTCGGGTGGCGGTTGCCCGAGGTGCTGGCGGGCCTGGCGAACGTCCTGCCGAAGAACGTGTTCCTCTACGTCGGGAAGACGCCTAACCTGGCCAGGCTCGGGACGCGCTTCGTGCTGCAGGGAGCCACGCAGCGGAATCTCGCCGTGGTGAAGGCCGAAGTGGACTTCATCCGCGCGAGCTTCGCCGGAAGTGGCGCCGTGCCGGAGATCGTGGTGCACGAGCACTGCG
>JAFNAJ010000296.1 GCA_017860085.1 Acidobacteriota bacterium
GCGCCAGCTCGGCCGAAGAAGCGTAGAGCACCGTGCCGTCCACCCGGGATGCGCCGAGGCTCTCGCCGAGCGCGAGCCACGCCTGCGCATCCTTGGCGATGCCGGGGCGTGCTGACAGAAACGCCTGCAGGCCGATGTGGCCCAGTTCGTCACCGGCGGTGGCCGTGAACAGGACGTCGCGCAGCGGGCGCCCGGTCATGAGGGCCCGCAGCAACTCGATCCAGCAGACGAGCCCGCCCCCACGCTCGCCCGTCCCCCTGAACCACGCGCTGCGGCCGGCGTGGACGACGAGCGGTTTCAGCGACGGGTCGCGACCCGGCACACGGGCGACCACGTTGAAGGCCTCGGCCGGCTCGCGGACGGCATCGATCACCACCTTCAGGCCAGCCTGGCTGGCGGCCTGCTCGTCGAGGAACGCCGCCTGCTCGTTGGACACCTGCAGCACCGGCGGACCATACGGCGTCGCAAACGACGTCGCATCGAGCAGGGACACACCTGGGCTGGCCTGGGGCGCCACGGCCACCAGCGCCTTGTGACGTCCACCCCGGCGCAGCACCTCCAGTTGAGGATCGTCGGCACGCACGAGCGCGACCTCGGTACCGTCTTCCGGTCGGCCGATCTTGCCGAAGAAGCCGTCGGGGCCGGTGAACGTGCCGTCGAACAGCGGCACGCCGTCGATGCGTTTGTTCCGGAACTGCAGGCTGTTGTCGGTGGGCACCACGCGCTCGAAGCTGAACGGCTCGAGCGTGCCACGCACTCGCCACTTCCGGATTTCGGTGATGAGCCATTGCGCCGATGCCGTGTCGCCCCGATCGCCGGTGCGATGCGTGCCCTGCCGATCGTATTCCTGCAGCAGCAGCGACACGCGCAGCCGCAGATCCTCCTCGGTGAATTGGGCAAACGCGCGGCGCCCCACGAGCAGAGCCACCGCCGACTGGCCGGCGAAGCGGAGGAAGTCCCGGCGCTGGCTCAAGGCTGCTCCATCTCTTGTGCAAACGTCAGGTAGTACCCGTCCGGGTCCTTCACGGCGAACTCACGCATCCCGTAGGGCTGCGTCGTTGGCGTCATGGCCACGGTCGCCCGGTCGCGGATCGACGCGAACAGCGCGTCAACCCCTTCGACGACGAAGTAGAGGGTGAGGGATCCGCCGAGCGGGCGCTCAGCCAGCGCCGGGCTCTCCTTCCGCACCGCCTCGATGGCATTCAGGAACACGTCGACGCCCCCACGCTGCATCCAGGCGAAATCGAACGGGGCCTGGTCGGGCACCGTGCGGATCACCTCGAGGCCAATCACATCGCGATAGAACGCGACACTCCGCTCCATGTCGGCAACTACCAGGTTTGGGGTCAGGCTCCTGAACGTCGTCATCGCTCGTCGACTCCTTGCGGCGCAAGGGCGCCACGACAGCCGGGGACATCCGCGACAGGTTGGTGGAGATCGGGTCCGTGGCGGCGTAGCCACCGGCGAGCCTCGACGTGCCAGGGACACGCCTCATGCACCAGACGCCAGAATCGGCGAGAGTGGCTGGCCTCCCGAAGATGCATCAACTCGTGGATGAGGACGTAGTCGCGCACGGAATCCGGCATCTGCACGAGTCGCCAGTTCAGGCTGATCGCCCCGTGCGGCGAGCAGGACCCCCAGCGCGTTCGCTGATCGCGGATGGTCACGCGGACCACGGTCAGCCCATGGGCCTCGGCCAGGTTGCGGAGCCGCTGTGGCAGCTCCCGGGCCGCCCGGGCCTTCAGGTGCCGCTCGATCGCGCTGCGCACGTCGGCGTCGTCCTGCACATCGAGGCCGTCGAGCCCGCACCGCACCTGCCTCTGTCCATCGAACCCCGCGATCCAGACGGGGGTCAGCACGCCACGGATCCAGATTCGGTCACCCGTGGTCCACGCGCGATCGGCATGCCGGCGGTGCCTCGCGTGGCGATCGCGCTCACGCGCGATCCAGTCGGCGTGACGCAGAAGAAACTGCTCGGCTTCTCGCTTCGATCCCCCCCTGGGGATCGTGACGCGCGGCTGTCCGTCTGGGGTCAGGCGCAGGATATAACGTCGCGCGCGCCGGTGTCGGACGAAGAGAGCTTCGGTCGGCGCGCATGCTGTGGCCGTTCGTTCGTGGACCCCGGCTGGGCCGAGCGGTTCGAAGTGCAGGCGCAACTGTGCCGGTGTCGTCGCGTGAGCAGGAATCGATCGCGCGTGGGGCACGGGGAATCAGTATACGTGCTCGGCGGCCGGCTTTCCGGTCTATCCTGATCTTGAGATGTTGTTTCGCGGCCAGTCCGGCGATTCGCTCTTCACGTTGAGCCTCCAGCCCCACTGGATCACCCTCGGCGTCGACGAGACCTTCATCGTCTCGTGGGACCGGGGGGGACGGCTCTACAGCGTCTACCGCCACGGGCACACGTTCCGCCGGGGACTCAATGGGCGAATCCTCGAGAAGTGGCAGGACGCCGACGGCTGGCGCCGATGGGACACGCTCGACCAGGCCGACGCCGAGGCGCTCGTCGACGATGGCGCGCGGCTGGCGGCGCGGGTGCGAGACGCCATCGGCAGCCCTCACTGGTCGTGGGTTGGCGAGCCGCCCGGGACAACCAGCGGCGAGCTCGACGCCGCGCTCGGACGCACGATCGCGTTCACGGGTACAGCCTCGCGCCGAGACGCCGCGCGCTTCGCCGAGATCTACTCCCCCGTCGGCATTCTCCCGCCAGACCAGTACCTTTCGGTGGTGGTCCAGGCCACCGAGGGCTGCTCCTTCAACACGTGCACCTTCTGCGACCTGTATGGCGGCCACTTTCGCGTCAAGCCCGCGGGTGAGTTCGAGGCGCACCTTCGGGCCGTGCGCGACTTCCTCGGCGTGTCGCTCGGCTTGCGGGGGCGCAGCATCTTCGTGGGCTCGGCCAACGCTCTGGCGGTTCCAATGGCCCGCCTGGCACCGATGTTCGAGGCCATAGGCCGCGTGTTTCCCGACGCGCGCGGCGGCACGGCGGCCTTTCTTGACGGGTTCACGGGCGTCCACAAGTCGGCTGCCGACTTCGGGGCCTTGCGAGACCTCGGACTTCAGCGTGTCTACATCGGGCTCGAGACTGGCCACGACCCCTTGCTCAGCTTCGTCCGGAAACCGGCGACGCGCGCGCAGGTGGTCGACACCGTGCGCGCGGTCAAGGAGGGCGGCGTGCACGTCGGCATCATCGTGATGATCGGACTCGGCGGCGAGACGTTCGCCCAGGCGCACGTGACGGACACGATCGCGGCACTCAACGACATGCCCCTCGACGGGGACGACCTGCTGTACTTCAGCGATCTCGTCGAGCAGCCCGGCACGCCCTACCCGGCGCTCGCATCAGAACGCGCCATCGGACCGCTGTCGGCCGAGCGACGCGCCGAGCAGCGTCGGACGATCCGCGAAGGCTTGCGAACCACGTCTCCGCCGCGCGTGGCGACGTACGACGTGCGCGAGTTCGTGTACTAGTGACTACCGAGGCCTTCCGCGTCACCGTGGACTGCTACGCCGGGTACGGGGGCGAGGAAACGCTCCACCGCCGGTGGACTGAAGGTGGCTCGTCTGTCACTGCTTGCGCGCGTCGTCGACCGCGAGTTTCGACGAATGATCGAACGGCGCGGGATCTTCACAGTCAGGCTCGGCGGCCAGGTGATTGCCCAGTCGACGATCCAGAGCTTGTTGAACCTCGTCTACCTGGCCTTCGTGGTGAACTTCGTCGCCGTGCTGATCCTGGCGGCCACGGGCGTCGACGTGCTGTCGTCCATCTCGGCGGTGGTCGCCTGCATGTTCAACGTCGGCCCGGGCTTCGGTGCCGTGGGCCCCACCGACCACTACGGCCACTTGCCGCTCATCGCCAAGTGGACCCTGAGCGTGTGCATGATCGCGGGCCGCCTGGAGTTTTACACGCTGCTGGTGCTATTGACGCCCGCCTTCTGGCGAAGGTAGGGGGCCTAACTCCTGGCTCTCAGCTCCTGCACGAGCTCGCCCATCAGGGAGACATAGGGCCGACACCAGGCAACGTCGGGTGGTACGGGCTGTCTGTACAGCCTCTGGTAGCGCCGCAGCCGGCGGAGCAGGTACGCGCGCGAGACCGGGGCATTGTCGCTGCCGCGAGAGGCCCGGAGCGAGCTGCGCGAGGCCAGGGACCGATTGGCGACGCTGAGACGCCTCTCCACGCGCGTGACCCTCGAGGCGCCTCCCTGTGCCGGCCTGGTCAGAAGCCAGGCTTGGCGCGGAGAACGCCGATCTGGGTCAGCAGACCCGTGAAGTCGTAGATGCGACGTTCCTCGGCGATGGCTCCGCCCCGGAGCCGCAGGAGGAAGACGCCCTGC
>JAFNAJ010000014.1 GCA_017860085.1 Acidobacteriota bacterium
CCACGTTGACCCGTCTGCTGTCAGCCCCCGGCCTGCCCCTGACCAGGGAACCGAACTCGGACCCAGTGGCCACGTGGGCAACACTCGCCACGGGCCATCCACCCGCGCGCCACGGAGCCGTGGGACTCGAGTCGCGACGCGTGGCGGGCTTCGAGGGACAGATCCCGCTCTCGCGGTCGCGCGCCGTCGCCACTGTCTCGGCCGTGACCGACCTCGTCAGGCTGACGCAGCCAGCGGTCTCGTCGGGTGCCGAACGCCGCGAGAAGGCGTTCTGGGAAGTGGCCGCCAGTGCGGGACTTCGCACCGCCGTTGTCAACTGGTGGACGACCTGGCCGGCCGGCGAGCAGGACGGTATCGTCATCACCAACCGTGCCGCCCTGCGTCTGGACCGCGGGGGAACCCTGGACCGAGAGGTGGCGCCAGCTCCGCTCTTCGCACGGTTGCGCGACTCGTGGCCACTCATCCGGACGTCGGCCGGCGAGGCGGCCCAACGAGTTGCCAAGGGCCTGGCCCCGTTTGCCGCGCAGCCCGTTGCGCAGGCGGTCGAGCTCGACGCGTGGCAGGTCGGGCTGGCGGCGGCCGTCGACGACCCGAACCTCGATCTACTCGCGCTGTACCTGCCCGGCCTCGACATCGTCCAGGTTGCGCTGACGAGTGCCACGACCGACGACGCGTCGAGCCTCGCAGCCCGCGTGGAGGCCCTTGACCGCATGTACGTCCAGCTCGAGTCGTGGCTCGCACGCCTGACGTCGACTCCAGGGCGCGTGGTCGTCTTCGTGTCGCATCCCGGTCGCGCCGGGTCAGAGCGCGGAGGATGGCTGACGATCGATGGCCTGGGGCCGACGAGCGGCCGGGCGCGGTCGGGCGCACGCCTCGAAGACGCCGCGCCGACCATCCTGGCGTTGCTGGGGCTGCCAATCTCGGCGGAGCTCCACGGCACGGTCCTTCGCGACCTGCTGCCAGAGGATTTCCTGCGCGGTCACGACACCCGAACGGTACCGACCTACGGACGACGACACGCCGGGGCTCCCGCCTCCCCGGATCGCGCGATGGATGACGAGATGCGCGACAGGCTGCGGAGTCTCGGGTACGTCAGATGAGCGGCCTTCCCCCTCGCGTCAGCGTCGCCGGTCGTGCGTGGCGCGCGTTCCGCGACCTGCGGCCCGAGGAGGCGCTGTTCGTCGTGGGCTTCATCCCATCGAGCATCGTGACGGTCTGGGCGAACCTCGCCGCCAGCTCGCACCTCTTCGAATCGGCGCTGGTCCGGCTGGCCGCCGCCACGCTGCTGGCGGCCACGATCCCCTGGCTCGAACGCAGCCGGCATCGGTTGGCCGCCCGTCCTCGATTGGCATCCGTTGCCGACTTCTTCAGAACGATGCTGCCCTTCGTCCTGTGCATCGCGGTGTACACGAACCTGCACGACACCGTGCGCTTCGTGAATCCCAACGACATCCACCAGCACCTGGTCGCCCTCGAGGACTGGCTGTTCGGAGGACAGCCCGTCGTGTGGGCCGAGCAGTACATCACGCGGGCCCGAACCGAGGTCTTCAGCGCGTTCTACGCCACGTTCTTCATGATCGCGCCCTCGGCCGTCATCGTGCTGTGGACGACTGGCAAGAAGCGGGAAGCGCGCGAGGCGCTGCTGGGCGTCATTCTCTGCTTCTACACGGGGTACCTCCTCTACCTCGTCTTTCCGGCGGCTCCGCCGCGGCTCTATCTCGAGTCGCTGGGCATGTTCTCGGTCAACCTGAGGGGCGGGCCCATCACGAACTTCCAGGAGAGCCTGATTCGGATGATGCCCCACGACGCATCACGGGCGGCGTTTCCCAGCCTGCACGCCGGAGTCAGCACGGTGGCCCTCTACTACGCGTGGAAGTACAGCCGCTGGTACTTCCCCCTCCTGCTCTTCGTCGTCACGGGGCTCCTCGTGTCGACCGTCTACCTGCGTCACCACTACGTCGTCGACCTCATCGCGGGCGTCATGCTGCTGCCGTGGGTCCTGTGGATCACGCCTCGATTCGATCGCTGGTGGAACGCGGGACGCCCCCCCGGCCAGGACCGGAACCACCTGCTCGAGGCCGCGAAGGGGTAAAGTACTGGAGCGAGGACCGAGCGCATGCCGACGGCACTGGCGGTAGCACCTTCGGATTCGGGCGGCGGGACCGGCGTGCAGGCCGACCTCAAGACCTTTGCGGCATTCGAGGTCTACGGGACGTGCGCCGTGACGGCCGTTGCAGCGCAGAACACGGTGGGGATCTCGGCGCTGCAGCCCCTCGGGGCCGACATCGTCACGTCGCAGATCGAGGCCGTGGCCGAGGACTTTGCGATCGACGCGGTCAAGACCGGCCTGCTGCCGACGGCGGCCATCGTCGAAGCCGTGGGCGCCGCGATCGAGGCCCTCGAGCTCCCGTTCGTGGTTGTCGACCCCGTGATGATGACCCGGAGCGGCCTGCCCGCGATTGACGACCTCGCGGTGGCGGCCCTCAAGGCCGAGCTGCTCCCGCGCGCGTACGTCGTGACACCGAACATTCCCGAGGCCCAGATCCTATCGGGGGTGACGGTGACCGACCTCGACAGCGCGCGCGAGGCCGCCATCCGCATCCTGTCGCTGGGACCGTCAGCGGTCGTCATCAAGGGCGGACGACTTCGTGGCGATTCGGTGGTTGACCTTCTGTACGACGGTCACGAGTTCTTCGAGCTGTCCGCGCCCCGTGTCGAGCGAGGACGCGCACAGGGCACGGGATGCACGTTCTCCGCGGCCGTGGCGGCCGGCCTTGCGCGCGGGCTCGCACTGCAGGCCGCCGTGCGGGGAGCCAAGGACTTCGTGGAAGGCGCGCTGCGCCACGACCTGCCGGTCGGTCACGGCGAGCATCTCCTCGACCAGTTCTGGCGCCAGGTCGGTCGCTAGACTCTCGACTCAGACCTCGAGTCCGCCGGAGAGGCCCCCGTGTCCGGGTTGCGGCCAGGGTGCGCTGGTATACTGATGAGATGGGTGCGGCCCGGTGACCCCGCTCGTGGCGGTGACCGCCGAGCCAGTGGACGCGCAGGCTCTCCAGAAGGCCGTGTGCGGCGCTGCCGATCCCCTCGGCGCGGGGCGTCATGGGGCCGTCGTGTCGTTCGTCGGCGTCGTCCGCGGCGAGCATCGTGGCCGGCGGGTGCTCCGTCTCGAGTACGAGGCGTATGTGCCTCTGGCGGAGCGCTCGCTGGAGCAGATACGTCAGGAGGCGGCGCGCCACTGGCCTGACGCGATCATCGGCGCTCATCATCGGGTCGGTATGCTGGAGGTGGGAGACGCCAGCGTGGCCATTGTCGCCACCTCGCCGCACCGCGCAGACGCCTTTGCGGCATGTCGGTTCGCCATCGAGCGACTGAAGCAGATCGTGCCCATCTGGAAACGCGAGCATTTCGATGGGGGCGACGAATGGCTGGAAGGGGCGACGGCCGACCCGAACGACCCGGTCGCCTTGGCCGAGGCCCTGAAACGGTCATGCGCGTGAAGATCAGGGTCTTCGCCAGGCTGCGCGACATCGTCGGCACGCCCACGCTGGTCTGCTCGGTGCCGCCCGGTGCCACCATCAAGACGGTGTGGGAAGGCCTGGTCGCCGACCACCCCGCGCTTGCGGACTACGAACGCTCGATCTCGTGCGCGCACAACGCCGCGTTCGCGCGCATGACGACGCCCGTGGCCGAGGGCGACGAGGTGGCGTTCCTGCCTCCGGTATCGGGAGGCTGACCCAGGCCTGCGCGCGCCCGAAGCGCTGCAGAACGGAATGACCGCGGACATGCTCGACAAACTCGCGTCCATCGAGGCTCGCTACGAACACCTGCTCGCCAGGGTCGCCGACCCGGCCGTCCAGGCCGACCCGGTCGAATACCGTACGAGTTCGAAGGCCATCGCCGAGATTGAAGAACTCGTCGAGCGGGCGCGCGAATACCGCGCCGTGCTCGACGAAATCGCCCAGGCCCGCGAACTGGCCGAGGGCAGCGACGCCGACATGCGCGACCTCGCGCGCGATGAGTTGACGCGGCTGGAGGAGCGCCAGAACGTCCTCCTCCAGGACATCAAGCGGCTGCTGGTACCAAAAGACCCGAACGACGAGAAGAACGTCGTCCTCGAGATCAGAGCAGGCACCGGCGGCGACGAGGCCGGCCTGTTTGCTGCGGACCTGTTCCGGATGTACGCGCGCTATGCCGAGCGTCGGAGCTGGCGCCTCGAGGTGCTGTCGCAGAGCGAAGGGAGCCTCGGGGGCTTCAAGGAAGTGATCGCGTCGATCGAGGGCAAGGACGTGTACAGCCGCCTCAAGTACGAGAGCGGCGTGCACCGCGTGCAGCGCGTCCCAGCCACCGAAGCCAGCGGTCGCATCCACACCTCGACCGCCACCGTCGCCGTGCTGCCCGAAGCCGAGGAGGTCGACGTGCAGATCGACCCCAAGGACCTGAGAGTCGACACGTTCTGCTCGAGCGGTCCCGGCGGCCAGAGCGTGAACACCACCTACTCGGCCGTTCGCCTGACGCACATCCCCACAGGACTCGTCGTGTCTCAGCAGGACGAGAAGAGCCAGATCAAGAACCGGCAGAAGGCCATGAAGGTACTGCGCACGCGCCTGTACGAGATGGAGATGCGCAAGCAGCAGGAGGCCATCGCCAAGGAACGGCGCGGACAGGTCGGCACCGGTGAACGGTCGGAGAAGATCCGCACCTACAACTTCCCGCAGAGCCGGATCACCGACCACCGGATCAACTTCACGACGCACCGCATCGTCGACGTGCTGGACGGTGCCCTCGACGAACTGATCGAGCAGGTGTCGTCGCACTTCCAGGCCGAGCGCCTGCGGGAAGCGACGGCGCGGGAAGCGACCGCCTGACCACAGCCGCGGTGACCGAGGCTCCATCGCTCCGCACGTTGGTTTCCGACCGGGGCCGGCGCCTTGCCGCAGCGGGCATCCAGCCCGACGAGGCACGCCTCGACGCGGAACTGCTGGCCCGTCACGTGCTCGGGTGGGATCGCGCGACCTTCATCGTCAACGAAGCGGGTCCGGTGCTGCCAGGCTTCGAGCGCGCCTACGCCACGCTGTGCGAACGGCGTGAGCGGCGCGAGCCCATGGCGTACATCCTTGGGCGGTGCGAGTTCTGGGGGCTGGAGTTCGACGTCACGCCTGCGGTGCTGATTCCGCGCCCGGAAACCGAGCAGATCGTCGAAGAGGCGCTCGCCCGCTACGCCGGCACAGGGGGCCCCGATCGCATCCTCGATGTCGGCACCGGGAGCGGGTGCCTCGCCGTCACGCTCGCCCGTGAGTTCCCGCGTGCCCGCGTTGTCGCCACCGACCTCTCCCAGGAGGCGCTTGCCGTCGCAAGCCGCAATGCCCGGCGCCACGGCGTGGAGCGGCGGGTGGCGTTCGCCGAGGGCTCGCTGTTTGCGCCTGTCGAAGGACTGTTCGACCTGATCGTCTCGAATCCCCCGTACGTGCCCGAGCACGACCGGGAGATTCTGCAGCCTGAGATTCGGGATCATGAGCCCGCGCTCGCGCTCTTTGCGGGGCCGGACGGCCTGGAGGCCATTCGCCCGATGGTCGCCCTGGCGCGAGGCCACCTGCGGTGGGAAGGTTGGCTGATCTTCGAGTTTGGCTTCGGTCAGGCGGACGCCGTCACCGCCCTCATCGCAGCCTCTGGCCCGTGGGACGACGTTGCGCTGGTGCCCGACCTGCAGGGTATTCCGAGGACGGCGACGCTTCGGTGTCCGGCGCCCGCGGCTGTCGCGCGCGCGTCGCCGTAGTGTAGTGTCTTGCAGGAGCCGGCCTTCTCTGGCCTGAGCGAAGTCGAAGGCAGGCCGGCCTGTCAGCTGCCATGTCGACGTGCCTCTTCTGCGGAATCGCGGCCGGGACCATCCCGGCGCGCCAGGTCTACAGCGACGACCACCTGGTGGCGTTCCACGACATCCAGCCGCAGGCGCCGCTGCACGTGCTGGTCGTTCCCAGGCGGCACGTCTCGACCCTGAACGACCTCGAGCCGGGTGACGCCACGCTGGTCGGCGAGATGGTGCGTCGGGCCGCCATCATCGCCGCCGATCACGGGTATGACCGGCGGGGCTACCGGATGGTGCTCAACTGCAACGCCGACGCAGGCCAGTCGGTGTTCCACATCCACCTGCACCTGCTCGGCGGTCGGCGGCTGGGATGGCCGCCGGGATAGCCGACGTCAGCGCTCGTCCTGCGGACTGCGCGCCGCGACGTAGAGACCACCCTTCGTCACGGGGTCGAGCAGGAAGTCGACGACGCGATACCCGCGCGACAGGCACGACGAGAACAGGTCTCGGGTGGCCAGCCGCCAGTCATGCGCGAGATCGGGTGCCTGCTGCAGCATGTCCGTGAAGCGCGGGGGAATCGCGACGAGCAGCGTGGGCGCGTCGGGCAGCGGCGCGGCAGGCGCCGGCGCCTGCCAGTCGCCCTGGCGGACCGGCGGGTTGACGAGCACTGCGCCGGCCGGACGCCTCACGTTACCAGGCTCGATGTGGCCGCCAACGGTGCGCTCGACGTGGGGCGACCGCAGCCACCACTGCGCCACGAAGCGGTCGGTCGGGGCACCCGCGTGCAGTGGACTGCTCGAGTCGCCGTACACGTTGACCAGGTACTCTTCGACCACCACGCCGAGCTTGGAGAAGTTGAAGTGGGCGTTCACCGCCTGGAGTGGGTCGTAGGTCCACTCGATCAGGTCGAGCCCCTGTGCCAGCGTCCGCTCCCGCTGGGCCAGCTTGAGACGAAGGCCCAACCCGCCGGCCCGGTGCGGCTCGGTGACGCCAAGCATGTGGGACCACTGCATGGGGCGTCCCTGCTTCAGACCAGGCAGGGAGTAGGCAAAGCCCACCATCCGGCCGGTGGCGTCGTAGGCACCGAGCAGGATGGCGCCTCGCTTGACGGTCACCACGAAAATCGGCACCGGCACGACGTCGGCAGTGGCCTCGGCGCCCCAGACGTCGATTTCGAGGGCAACGACGTTCCGAAAGTCATCGAGCGTGGACAGATCTCGAATCACCATGGCTCTGGGTGCTGCGTCGGCGCCAATTATGCCAAACTATCCCGAACGCTTGGACCTCGGCCTGAGCATCGTCAGGCGCGGGGCACCGGGCGCGGCAAATCATCGGCGTCTCCGGCGCGTTTCGGCGGCCGGCGGGAGTTGACCACTCGCGCCGCCGAGATCGCGGGTCACCGAAGCAAAGTGAGGCATCAATGACGCGTGTGCTGTGCGCCACCATCGCCTGTGCACTCCTGGCCCCGGTCGCGGCGGGGGCTCAGGTGCGGGCGACGTTCCTGCTCAAGAACGGCAACCGGATTTCCGGCAACATCGTGGATTTCGACGCACGAGGGCTTGTGATCGAGAGCAGCGGTCGCCAGCGACAAGTGCCGCCCGGCGATGTGGCGGTGATCGATTTCGAGGGTGACGCCAGGAATCTGCCCGAGGAGGAAGCGTCCCGTGTCGGCAACGGACTTGTGGTCCGTCGCGGTGGCAACACGTTCCAGGGGACGCTCAGCGATATGGGTGGCGGGGATCCGCTGCGTCTCACGTTCGACACGCCGAGCGGTCAACGCGATCTGAGCTCGAACGAGGTCTCCCGCATCTACCTCTCGCGGCCGCCCGATTCAGCCATCGGAGGGGGCGGCAGCGGCGGGAGTGGCAGCGGGTCCGGGTCTGGCGCCGTGGTCGTCAGGGCCACCCAGACGTGGACTCGAACGGGCGTCTCCGTGCGACAGGGGCAGATGGTGTCGTTCCGCTCGAGCGGCGAAGTGCTGCTCAGCCGTGACGAAGGCGACGTCGCACGTCCGGCCGGGTCGGTCAGCGGCCGCTATGATTCGGCGGCTCCGCTGCCCAACGTGCTGGCGGGCGCGCTCGTCGGGCGCGTGGGCAACTCTGCGCCGTTTGGCATCGGTGACCAGAGCCAGCCGCTCAGGATGCCGGCATCCGGCGAGTTGTGGCTCGGAGTCAACGACGGGCAGCCCCGGGACAACGGCGGACAGTTCGAGGTGCAGGTCCTCGCCGGTCCCCAGCCACGTCGGTAGCCGTCGACCGAGCCTCTCGCGCGGCGGCGTCCGGTTGGCAGGAATCACGAGGCCGGGGATGTCCCGGCCTCGCGCGTGTACGGTGTGCCCCGCGGCGGAGGCGGTGCTGCCGCGTGTCAGGTACAATTGAGGGATCCGCGCACCGCGGCGGCGGGCTGATCACATGGCCGACTGGAAGAACACGGTAAACCTCCCGCGCACCGACTTCCCCATGAAGGCGAACCTGCAGGCCACCGAGCCGCAGGTGATTGCCCGGTGGGAGGCGACTGATCTGTACGGGAAGATCCGCGCCCAGCGACGGGGAGCGCCGAAGTTCGTGCTGCACGACGGCCCGCCGTACGCCAACGGCCACATCCACATCGGCACGGCGCTCAACAAGGTCCTCAAGGACTTCGTCGTGAAGTCGAAGTCGATGGCGGGGTTCGACGCGCCCTATGTTCCCGGCTGGGACTGCCACGGCCTGCCCATCGAGCTGAAGGTGGACCGTGAACTCGGAACCCGCAAGCGTTCGATGAGTCAGGCCGACTTCCGTCGCGCGTGTCGGGCGTATGCAGAGCGCTTCGTCGACGTGCAGCGCCAGGGCTTCAAGCGCCTCGGCGTGCTGGGGGCCTGGGACCAGCCGTACCTGACGATGAACTACGACTACCAGGCCGCGATCGTGCGCGCGCTGGGTCGTTTCGTCGAACAGGGTCTGGTCTATAAGGGCAAGAAGCCCGTCCACTGGTGCATTCACTGCCGCACGGCCCTGGCCGAGGCCGAGGTCGAGTACGAGCAGCACGTGTCGCCCTCGATCTTCGTCGAGTTCCCGCTCGACCCTGCGGACGCGGCGAGCGCCGCCGGCCGCCTTCCCGGACTCGGGAACCGGCCCCTCTCGGTGCTCATCTGGACGACGACGCCCTGGACCATTCCGTCGAACCTGGCGATCGCGTTTCACCCGGAGTACGTCTACGGAGCCTACGAGGTGGACGACCGGCTCGTGCTCGTGGCCGAGGATCTCGCGTCGGACGTCGCGGCGCAGACCGGCCGGCCGCTGGGCGCGTCGGTCGCTCGAGTGAAGGGGGCGGCGCTCGACGGCCTGCGGTTCCGGCACCCGCTCTACGATCGCGTGTCGCTGGCGGTGCTGGCCGACTACGTCACGCTCGAGCAGGGCACCGGCGCCGTACACACGGCGCCGGGCCACGGGTCCGACGACTTCCACACCGGGGTCAAGTACGGTCTCGACATCTACGCGCCCGTCGACCCGTCCGGCCATTTCACCGAGGAGGTCGGCCTGTTCTCGGGCCTGCGGGTGTTCGATGCCAACCCGCGAATCGAGGACGCACTGCAACAGCGCGGTCGGCTCTGGCACCGGAGCCGGTTCGAGCACGCCTATCCGCACTGCTGGCGCTGCCACAACCCGGTCATCTTCCTGGCCACGTCGCAGTGGTTCATCACCATGGACGAGGGGCCGCTGCGCGCCAAGGCCCTCGAGGCCATCCGTGGCGTCAAGTGGGTGCCGCCGTGGGGCGAGGAACGCATCACGAACATGGTGGCCAATCGCCCCGATTGGTGCATCTCGCGGCAGCGCGCGTGGGGCGTCCCCATCCCGGCCGTCGCCTGCGTGAAGTGCCAGCAGGCGCTGTTGACGCCCGCGCTCACCGAGCGGGCCGCCGCGGTCTTCGAGCAGCACGGGGCCGACGCGTGGTACGAGCGTCCCATCGAGGAGTTCCTGCCTCCCGGCCTGTCGTGCCCGTCGTGCGGACACACGACGTTCGAGCGCGAGCAGAACATCCTCGACGTCTGGCTCGACTCCGGCTCGAGCCACGAGGCCGTGCTGGCCGCCCGCGCCGAACTGGCGTGGCCGGCCGATCTGTATCTGGAGGGCAACGACCAGTACCGGGGCTGGTTCCACAGCTCGCTGCTGGTGGGTGTGGGCACGAGACAGCGCGCGCCCTACCGCGAGGTGGTCACGCACGGCATGGTGGTCACCCAGGACGGCCGGAAGATGTCGAAGTCGCTCGGCAACGACATCCCGCCGCAGCAGATCATCGAGCAGAGCGGTGCGGAGATCCTGCGGTTGTGGGTCGCGATGGTCGACTACCGCGAGGAGATCCGCCTCAGCAAGGAGATCCTGGCGCGCTGCGTCGAAGCCTACCGCAAGCTCCGGAACACGCTGCGCTACCTGGTCGCCAACCTCTACGACTTCGACCCTGCGGTCGATGCGCTCCCGGCCGACCGGCTGTGGGAGGTCGATCGGTACGCGCTTTCCCTGTACGCGAGTGCCGCGATGCGCGTGCAGCGCGCCTACGCCGAGTACGACTTCCCGGCGATCTTCCAGGTGCTGAACGCGTTGACCACGGTTGACCTCAGCGCGTTCTACTTCGACGTATCGAAGGACCGGCTCTACACGTTCGGGTCGCGCTCGGAGGCTCGACGATCGGCGCAGACGGCGATGTACCTCATTGCCGACGGTCTCGTCAGATCGATTGCGCCCATCCTTCCGGTGACGGCCGACGAGTTGTGGCGGCACTTGCCCGGTCGCCGCGAGGAATCGGTCCACCTGGCGGACTTCCCCGGGGACCTGGAGTCGTGGGCCGACCCGGCGCTCCAAGCGACCTGGGAGCGGCTGATGGCGATTCGCGCGGTTGTGAACGCGGCCATCGAGGTCGAACGCCAGCGAAAGATCCTGGGCACGCCGCTCGAGGCACACGTCAGCATCCGTGCCCACGGCGAGGCGCTGGCCCTGCTCGAGCGGTATCGCGACGAGTTGGCCATGCTGTTCATCGTCTCGACGGTGACGCTCGAGCCGGGCACGGCGGAAGCGCCTGACGCGAACTCGCCGGAAGGCGTCGAGGTGTCGGTCACCAGGACCGACGGCACGCGATGCGATCGGTGCTGGCGCTACGTGCCTGAGGTCGCTGCCGACGAGGCCCACGCGGGACTGTGCCCGCGGTGCGTGGACGCCCTTCGCTGAACGATGCTGTCACGAGGCGCTTCGCTCGGACCCGCCAGCCTCTTCGTCATCCTGGTGCTCGTGATCGTCGACCAGGTGACGAAATGGCTGGTCGTGCGCGCGATCCCCCTGCACGGGAACGTGGAGGTCATCCCGGGCCTGCTGTCGATCACCCACGTCAGGAACACAGGCGCGGCGTTCGGGCTGCTCAACGCGGTGGACTTCCCCTACAAGGCAACGGTGGTGGTGCTGCTGGCGGTCGTGGCGCTCGTGGCCATTGCGCTTTACGGTGGCCGGTTCGTATCGGATTCGGCCATCGGCCGCGGGGGCTTCACGCTCGTGCTGGGTGGCGCCATCGGCAATCTGATCGATCGCGCGTCGCAGGGCTACGTCGTCGACTTCGTGGACGTGTACTGGCGCGACTGGCACTTCTGGGCGTTCAATGTGGCCGACGCCTCCATCACGGTTGGCGCGTGCCTGTTGATTCTCGACATGCTCATCCCAGGTCGTCATGCACCCCACGCTGGTTGAGATCGGCCCCGTCACGGTCTACACGTACGGGTTGCTCCTTGCCCTCGCCTACCTCGCGGGGCTGCAGCTGGCGATCTGGCGGGCGCGCGAACGCGGCCTCGACGGCGCGAGGGTGCTCGATCTCGGGATCTACATCATTGTCAGTGCCCTGGTTGGCGCCAAGCTCCTGCTCGTCCTCATCGACGTCGACTACTTCTGGCGGAACCCGGCCGACCTGTTCTCGATTGTCCGTTCCGGTGGCGTGTTCTACGGCGGCCTCATCCTTGCCGTGGCCGTGGCGTTCTGGTACATGCGCCGGCACCGGATGCCCCTCTGGGCCACCTGCGACGCCTTTGCCCCGGCGATCGCCCTTGGGCACGTGATCGGGCGCTTCGGGTGCCTGATGGCCGGCTGCTGCTACGGCAGGCCGACCACCCTGCCATGGGGGATCACGTTCACCGATCCGTTTGCTGGCCGCGAGCTGGGCACACCGCTCGGCGTTCCGCTCCACCCGACGCAGCTGTACGAGGCGGGCGCCGAATTGGTCATCCTCGTGTTCCTGCTGGCCTTCGAGCGAAAAGGACGCCCGTTCCCGGGCCGCACGTTCTGGGGCTACCTGCTGCTCTACGGCGTGTCCCGTTTCGTGATCGAGTTCTTCCGCGGTGACGAGCGCGGCATGGTCATGGGATGGCTCTCGACGTCGCAGTTCATCTCGGTCATTCTGGTCCCGCTCAGCCTCGGCATGCTCTGGCACCTCTCCCGGACCCCTGCCGTTGCACCCGCTGCCGGACCCGTGGCCAGGCAGCGGCGCCGGACCTGACGCGATGGCAAGCGACCCGCGCGATCCCGAGGTCGAGCACCTGGTCGTGCCACCCGATCAGGACGGATTCCGCCTCGACCAGGCGCTTGCCTCGCTGGTCGCGCGACTCTCGCGTTCGCAGGCCCAACGACTGATCAAGGACGGGGCCGTCTCGGTGGAGGGCCGGGTGACGACGCGTCCCGGGACGCCGGTGCACGTCGGCACGCTGATGGCCGTCGCGGTGCCCGCCGCGGCGCCGGCGCAGGTCGCGCCGCAACCGCTGCCAGTCGACATCGTCTACGAAGACTCCTGGTTTCTCGTGGTGGACAAGCCGGCCGGGATGGTGGTGCATCCGGCCGCAGGGCATGCCGAGGGCACGTTGGTGAACGCGCTCCTGCATCACGTCGGCGATCTGTCCGGAATCGGCGGCGAGCTCCGGCCGGGCATCGTCCACCGCCTCGACAAGGGCACGTCGGGATTGATGGTCGTGGCCAAGCACGACCGGGCGCACGAGACACTCGCCCGTCAGTTTCACGACCGCGAGGTCGAGAAGGCATACGTCGCGCTCGTGTGGGGAACTGTCGTGCCGGGCCGTCGCATTGAGGATCCGATTGGGCGAGACCCGGTCAATCGCAAGAAGATGTCGACGCGCGCTCGTCGCGCCCGGACGGCCGTGACGCGTGTCACCGCCGCGGAGGCGCTGCCTGGCGTCACGCTCGCCCGTATCACGATTGCCACGGGGCGCACGCATCAGATTCGCGTGCACCTGAGCGGCATCGGTCACCCGGTTGTCGGCGATGCCCTCTACGGGGGCGTCCATCGTCGCGTGCCGCCGCACCTCAGGGCGCTCAGCCGACTCGACCGTCCGTTTCTCCACGCGGCGCGCCTGGCGTTCGCCCACCCCGAGGACGGCCGTCCCCTGCAGTTCGAGTGCCCGCTTCCACCCGACCTGCAGACAGTCCTCGACGAACTGAAGGCCGATGCGGCGCGATTTCGGCGCTAGCTTCCCGGAGCTGTCATGCCCACGGTCAGATCGTCTCGGTCCCCTTTCACCGGCCGCATCTTCACGATTGGCGTCGACAGGGTCGTCATGCCGCACGGGCGTGAGATGGACATCGAGGTCGTCAGGCACGCGGCATCGGCCGTGCTCGTGCCGATGCCCGATGCCGGTCGCGTCGTGTTGATCCGGCAGTACCGCTACCCCGTGGACCGCTGGTTGTGGGAACTGCCCGCCGGCACGCTCGACCCCGGCGAATCGCCCGAGGAGGCGGCACGGCGCGAGTGCCACGAGGAGATCGGACTCGTGCCGACGAACGTCACGCGCCTCGGGTCCTTCTTCCCCACGCCGGGCTACTGTGACGAGGAGATGGTGTTCTTCAAGCTGACCGGCCTCCACGACCCGGGTCACGAGGCCGAGCAGGACCCGGACGAGCAGATCGAGCCGAAGGTCGTCTCGCTGGACGAGGCGCGTGCCATGGTGCGACGAGGCGAAATCGTCGACATGAAGACGGCGCTGGCGCTGACGCTGGTGTGAGGCGCCGGCCGGCTCGAAGGCCGACCGCTACAGGGCACGGGCCGCCTTGCAGGCTTCCTCGACCGTTGCCGCGTGGATGGTGACGGTGTCTTCGAGGCGGCGCGCGTAGCCTCCCGCCAGCGTGACCACGACCGGCACCGACGCCCGTGCGGCCGCCCCGAGCACGAGCGCGTCGCGTCGGCGAAGCCCCTGCAGCGTCAAGGCCAGGCCGCCCAGTTGATCATCGAAGTACGGGTCTGCCCCGGCCAGGTAGAACACCAGATCGGGTGACGAGCCGAGCGCCTCGTCAAGGGCCGGCGCAAGACGCTCGAGGTATTCCTCGTCGCCGGTGCCGTCGTCGAGGTGGATGTCGATCCGGCTTGGCGGCTTGATCGCGGGGTAGTTCCTGGCCTGGTGAATGGACAACGTGAACACGTCCGGGTCGTTTGCGAAGATCGCGGCGGTCCCGTTGCCGTGGTGGACGTCGCAATCGACGATCGCCGCCCGTCGGAGTCGCCCCTCGGCGCGCAGAGCCTCGACCGCGACCGCCACGTCGTTGAACACGCAGAAGCCCTCCCCGTGGTCGCGGAACGCGTGGTGAAATCCCCCGCCAAGGTGGACAGCCGCCCCATGATCGCGTGCGGCGCGCGCGGCCGCGATCGTCCCGCCAGTCATGAGGCGGAATCCCTCGACGGTCTCGGCCGACCATGGCACCTCGAGGCGCGCGACCTCGTAGGGCGTCAGGTGGCCGCGACGCAGCTTGTCGAGGTACACGCGGCCATGCACCCGGGCGAGGTCGTCCCAGCCGGCGGCCGTCGGCTCAATGACACTGGCGCGATCGAGCCAGCCGGACGCGCGCAGGTGCTCGAGCACGAGCCCGTACTTCGCCGTGGCAAAAACGTGCGTCCCGATGTCGACGCGGTACTTCGCCGAATAGACCAGGCGCATGGCCGACGAATGGCCGGCGCTAGGAGGCGACGTGCGCCTCCGCCTTCTCAGCCGTCTCCGGCGCCGTGGACTCCTGCTCGAGCGCCAGGTCCAGCACTTCCTCAATGGTCGTGACGAGGTGGACCGTGATCTCGGAGCGGAGTTCCGGGCTGAGGTCTTCCTTCACGTTCTTCTCGTTCTGCGCCGGCAGGATGACGTTGCGCAGGCCGTGCCGGCGGGCGGCCAGGACCTTCTCCTTGACGCCGCCGACCGGCAGCACGCGGCCGGAGAGCGTGATCTCCCCGGTCATCGCCAGGTCGCCTCGAACCGGGCGGCCCGACAGCTCTGACACGAGCGCCGTCACCATGGTCACGCCCGCGGACGGGCCGTCCTTGGGGATGGCTCC
>JAFNAJ010000297.1 GCA_017860085.1 Acidobacteriota bacterium
AAAGCCGTCGCGCTCCAGCCCGAGGTCGATGAAGGCCGACTGCATGCCGGGCAGCACCTTCGACACCCGGCCCTTGTAGACGTTGCCCACCACCCCACGCTGCCGCTCGCGCTCGATGAACAGCTCCACCACCTCGTCGTCCTCGAGGATCGCCACGCGTGTCTCGTGGTCGTTCGAGGAGACGATCATCTCCTTCGCCATGCGCGCCACTCCAGACGGACGCGTCTCCCGCAGGCATCAGGGTCGTCGCCGCCAGGCCACGGCCCATGGCCATGAGCAGGCACACGAGCACCAGAGCCGCCAGCGTACCCGGCACGTGCATGTGCAGCTCGACCAACGCTCCCACGGGTGATCGTCCTCGCCGACAGGGGCCCGCGGGCCCAGCCGGCATTGTTTCTCGAGCTAGTTCGTGAACCGCCGCATCCTGACGTTCAGGATGAGGCCGAAACTCGCCAATGTCGCGATCATCGACGACCCGCCGTAGCTCATCAGCGGCAGGGTCAGTCCCTTGACCGGCGCGAGGCCGGCCGACATGGTGATGTTGTAAATCACCTGGAACGAGAATCCAGACACCAATCCTACAACCAGATAAGCCCCGAGCCGGTCCTTGGCCAGCTTCGCGGCATCGAGCGCCCTGACAATCACGAGCAGGTAGAGCCCCAGCGTGACCAGCACGCCCACGAACCCCAGTTCCTCGGCGAGGACCGAGTAGATGAAGTCGTTGTGCGCCACCGGCAGGAACTTGAACTGTCCCTGCGTGCCCTGCATGTAGCCCTTGCCCGTCAGCCCTCCGGAGCCGACCGTGATGCGCGCCTGGATCTGCTGATAGCCGGCGCCCTGGGCGTCCTTCTCCGGGTCGAGGAACGTCTCGATGCGCGACTTCTGATAGTCCTTCAGCGCGAACGCCCACGCCACGGGGGCGGCCACCAGGGCGAGCACGATCAGCCACGCCAGGAACCTGGTTCGCAGACCGGCGACAAACGCGATGCCCAGGAAGATCGGCACGAGGGTCACCGCCGTGCCGAGGTCGGGTTCGCGGGCAATGAGCACGGCAAAGACGAGGAGGAACCCTGCCGCGAACAGGAGATCCCGCACCTCGCGCGCACCGTGTCGGTTTTCGGCAAAGAACATGGCCACTGTCAAGGCCAGGGCGATCTTCGCGAACTCGGAAGGCTGCAGGTTGAAGAAGCCCAGGTTGATCCACCGCCGGGCGCCCCCGGCCGTGACGCCGAACAGCAGCACGTAGAGCAGCAGGAGCGCCAGGGCGATGTAGATCGCCAGCGAGCGCTCGGCGAGGCGGCGGTAATCGACGACCAGGCAGATCAGCAGGGCGAACAGGCCGAGCCCGACGGCGTAGAGCTGGGTCCAGAACTGCGGTCCGACGGTTCCCCTGATGACGTCGAAGGTCGTGCTGTAGATCATCGCCAGGCCGAAGCCGGCGATCGCCAGCACGGCTCCGAACAGGACCCAATCGACGTGCGAGATCAGGCGGCGCTCGAACATGGCTACTCGTTGGGCTCCCCGGGGAGCCGAGGCGCCGCGGCGGCCGCCTCGGCCACGACGACGGGAGGCGGGACGGGCACGGGCGGCAGCGGCCGCCCTTCCTTCTTGGCGAAGTAGGTTTCCATCACGTGCTTCGCGATGGGGGCCGCCAGGTAGCCGTGCTCCGAGTGCTCGGCGAACACGACGCCAGCAATCTCCGGAGCCGATGCGGGCGCGAAGAACACGAACCAGCCGTGGTCACGCAGGTCCTTGTCGGTGCGTCCGGCGGCGCGCTTGCCGCCCTCGATCGAGATGACCTGCGCGGTGCCCGTCTTGCCCCCGACGTCGCGCCCCGGGATCTGGCCGCGTCGGCCGGTGCCCGCGCCGTTGACCACCAGCCACAGCCCGTCGCGGAGCGCCGACACGTGGTCGGGCCGCATCGGCACGATGGCCGCCGGCGCCGGGGGCGTCACGGGAGTCCAGCCGCGTCCTTCGTCCACGGCCTTGAGCAGGTGCGGCACGTAGCGGGTGCCGCCGTTGGCAATGGTCGCCATCATCACCGCCAACGAGATGGGTGTGACCGACACCTGGCCCTGGCCGATGGCGACCGAGATGGTCTCGCCCGGGTACCAGCGCTCACCCATGCGGCGGCGCTTCCACTCGGACGACGGCATCAAGCCCTCGACCTCGTGCGGGAGATCGATGCCGGTCCTGACGCCGAGGCCCAGCGCTGTCGACCACTTGTGCAGGCGATCGATCCCCACCATGTTGCCGAGGGTGTAGAAGTACACGTTGCACGACTTCTCGATCGCGTGGCGCATGTCCACCGACCCGTGGCCGCCCTTCAAGTGGCATTGGAAGGGCCGGCCGTAGAACACCGCGGCGCCTCGGCAGGTGACACGGAAGTCGGGCGTCGCGATGCCCTCCTCGAGGGCCGCAACCGCCACCGCGATCTTGAAGGTGGACCCGGGCGAGTACCGGCCTTGAATCGCGCGGTTCTGCAGGGGCCTCAACGGGTCGGTGTTCAGGTCCGACCACGTGGCCCGATCGATCCCGCTCACGAACCGGTTGGGGTCGTAGGCGGGCAGGCTGACCATCGACAGCACCTCGCCGTTCCTCGGGTCGAGCACGACGGCGGCGCCCCAGAAGCCAAGCGCCCGAAAACCCTCTTCGGCCGCCCGCTGCAGGTCGAGATCGACCGTCAGCATCACGCGCCGCCCCTGCTCGGGCGGCAACTCTCCAACCGTCTCGATCTCGCGCCCCAGGCTGTTGACGACGACCCGGCGTGCCCCGTCGCGTCCCATGAGCAACGCGTTGTGCGAGAACTCGAGACCGGCCTGCCCGACGATGCTACCGGGGCGGACCTCGCCGAACTGCTGGCGCGTGAGCTGATCCTCGGTCACCTGGCCCACGTAGCCGAACACGTGGGCGGCCATGTCGTCGGCCGGGTACCGCCGGGTGGGCACCTGCTCGACGATCACGTCGGGGAAGTCGAGTCGTCGTGAGAGCACCGCGGCCAGCTGTGCCGGCGACGCGTCGGGCACGAGCTCGATCGGACGGTAGCGCGGCTCACGCCGGCGACGTGCCACGAGGCTTCGCAGCTCCTGCTCGTCCACGCCCACGACCGTTGACAGGCGTCTCAGCGTGTCGTCGAGGTCCTTGGTGTGCTCGCGCACGAGCGAGATGCTGAACGCGTCGCGGTTCTCGACGAGCACTCGGCCGTCGCGGTCGAACAGCATGCCCCGCGGCGCGCGCAGCATCAGCGTCCGCTGGTGGTTGTTCTCGGCCATCTCCAGGTACATCTGGTGGCTCGGCACCTGGAGGAGCCAGAACGTGACGCCGAGCGCGGCAAACACCGCGACCGCGCCGTAGCGCAGCACCCCGAGACGAAACGGCAGATGGCGACGATCTCGTTCCATGCTCGAACTGGGGGGCGTCTCCGGGTCAGCTGCTCCAACGCCGCCTGACCGATGCGCGTCGCAGTCGACGCTGCATGAGCCAGTCGGGGAATCGCTCGACGACGTAGAACGCAAACACGCCGATCACGGTGTTCAGCAGCGCCTGGGCGACGAGGCCCCTGTACCCGATCGTAACCCCGCGTGGGTCTATCAGGTGATACATCCCGAGGGCGCACCCCGCGTGTGCCAGCGACCCCAGGAAGAACACGACGGCGCGTGGCGCCATGCCCGTGACGATGAACTGGGAGCCCGCCACGCCGGCGCCGAAGCCCACGATGGTCTTGGCGAGGCTGCCGACCCCGACGATGCCTCCTGACAACCCATCTTGCACGAGTCCGGCTGTGGCGCCCATCAGCATGCCGGCCGTGGGCCCGGCGGCCAGTGCCAGATAGAGCACCACGACGAGCACGAGGTCGAAGGCCGCGCGGTTGCCCATGACGGCGTGCGCGAGCGTGGTCTGCAGGGCGAGGGCCACGAGGACGAGGCCGGCTGCCCGCAACGCCCTCACCGTGGCGCTCCTTCCCTGGCTGTCCCGGCCGGCTGGCTGGCCAGCACGATCAGCACCTCCTCGACCGAGGCGAAGTCGACGCTCGGACGGATGCGGATGTCCAGGTACAGGCCCTGCCCCCGCGACACGGTCTCGACAAGGCCGATGACGAACCCCTTGGGGTAGATGCCGTCGAGCCCCGAAGTGACGACCACGTCGCCGGGCGCCACGTCGGCCAGGTTCGAGACGTACTCCATCCGCAGGCTCGACTGGCCATCGTCTCCGACGACGATCCCGCCCGCACGGGAGCGCTCGACGAGTCCCCCGGCCCCGGCATCACGGTCGATGAGCAGCTGGACCTGCGACGCCCGGCCGGCCGGCGT
>JAFNAJ010000298.1 GCA_017860085.1 Acidobacteriota bacterium
GGGAATCCGCGGAGACACAACGATGACCGCCCCCCGGGCATTCCCCTCGATCGACCCCGGCGTCGTGATCGGCCACGTGCACCTCAAAGTGGCCGACCTCGAGCGCTCGCTGGTGTTCTACTGCGACGTCCTGGGGTTCGCCCTGACGCAGCGCCTCGGGCGCGATGCGGCGTTCATCTCTGCAGGCGGATACCACCATCACATCGGCCTCAACACGTGGGAGAGCCGTGGCGGCCAGCCTCCGCCACCGGGCACGACAGGCCTTTACCACGTGGCGATTCGATACCCCACACGGGCGGCGCTTGCCGACGCGTTCCGACGACTCCAAGCTGCCGGCGTACCACTCGACGGTGCGAGCGACCACGGCGTGAGCGAAGCGCTCTACCTGCGCGATCCCGACCAGAACGGGCTCGAGCTGTACTGGGACCGGCTGGAGGCCCAGTGGCCGCGCACCGAGAGCGGCGAGCTTGCCATGCACACCCGGCGTCTCGACCTCGACTCCCTGCTGCGGGCCTGACCACGTCGAGAAGCTCCCGGCGAACTGCGAGGTGCACGGTCGCCGGCGTCAACGGCCGCCGCCTCGCGCCGGCCCAGCAGAGCGTGATGCTGACTGGGCGTCATAGGAGGCAGGCTTGACAGGGGAGCAGTGTTGATCAAAAATAAAACGGACAACCGTTTTACTTCAGGGCTTCTCCCATGCCGAAAGTCAGCCCGGCCCACCTCACCGCCCGTCGCGAGCAGATCCTGCTGGCGGCGTGTAAGTGCTTCAGTAAAAAAGGGTTTCACGGAACCACCATCCGCGACATCTGCCGAGAGGCCGGCTTGAGCGCGGGAGCGGTCTACGCCTACTTCAAGAGCAAGGACGACATCCTCGAGGGCATCGCCGAAATGGGGCGTCAGAACACCCGCGCGCTGCTCAAGTCTGCCCGCAGCGCCGTCTCGGCTCCCGAAGCGCTCGCCCAAGTGCTCGGCACAGCGATCCGAGCGTTCGATGCAGACCAAGGCCAGGAAGGCGCGCGCCTTGATGTGCGGCTGTGGGGCGAGGCCCTTCACACGCCGCGCCTCCAGGCGCTCTTCCTCGAGGCGATGCCCAGCGCCTGCGCCCCGTTCGCTGACATCGTCCGCGAGGGCCAGTCGCGCGGCGAGATCGCCGCCGACATCGATGCCGACAGCGTCGCTCGCCTCTCGGTCGCGCTGTGCCTCGGCCTGCAGGTGCAGAAGGCGCTCGACCCCGACACGAGCATCACGGGCACCGCCGACGTCGTCTCGTCGCTCATGGGCGGAACGTTCGCCACGAAGGGGAGCCGATCATGACAGCCGACCCAAGAGACCTCGTCGTGCGCGGGCTCACGAAACGCTACGCGAACGGAGCCCTGGCCAACGACCGGATCGATCTGCACGTGCATGCGGGCGAGGTCTTTGGCCTGCTCGGTCCGAACGGCGCCGGAAAGACGACCCTGGTCAAGCAGATCATCGGGCTGTTGAAACCGAGCGCCGGCTCGATCACGCTCGGCCGCGAGGACTTCGTCGCCAACCCCGACACGGCGCGAGCACTCTGCGCGTACCTGCCGCAAGGGGCCCTGCCCTTGTCGTCGTTCAGGCTGCAAGAGGTCGTGGAACTCGTCGGGCGAATCCGTGGGGGCGATGCCCCCGCTGTTCGTCGCCGGGTCGATCACCTGATCGCCGCGCTCGAACTTGACGAATGGCGCGACACTGCGGGAATCGAGCTTTCGGGAGGAACCCGCCGCCTCGCCGGATTCCTGATGGCCGCCGTCTGGCCTGCTGCGCTCGTGATCCTCGACGAGCCGACGAACGACGTCGACCCACTGCGGCGACGACTGCTCTGGAGACTCATTCGGCAACTGGCCGAGGACGGCTCGTCCGTCCTGCTCGTGACCCACAACGTGCTCGAGGCCGAGCAGTCGGTCGACCGTCTTGCCGTCATCGACAAGGGCCGAATCGTGGCGATGGGGACCCCTTCGTCGCTCAAGGCCGGCGACCGGCAGTCGCTGCGGCTGCAGCTCAGCCTCGTACCAGGCGTCGATCCGCCCGCACCGCCACCCTTCGCTCACCGCCCGATCAGGCTGGGTCAGCGGTGGCATCTTGGGATCGACCAGAGTGACGCCCCCGAGGCGATCCGCTGGGCCCAGGATCGAATGGCCGCCGGCGTCGCCGAGGAGTACGTCCTCGGCGCGACGACGATCGAGGATCTCTACATCAGGCTCATCGGTCGCGAGGATGCGCTCGATCGCGCAAGCTGAGGGAGGCTCGACATGAACCTGTTCACTCGCTGGCTCCGCAGCTACGGCCTGATGGTGACGTGGGAGCTTCGCAGCCTTCGCACGGTGCTGCCGCTCGCGTTCGTCGTGCAGACCATGATCAGCAGTGGACTGATCCTCGGTCTGGGCTTCCTGATGCACGACATCACGGCCACCCAGGCGCAGTTCCTCGCGGTCGGTGTGACGGTCGTCTCCATGATCACCCTGGGCATGGTGATGGCCCCTCAGCTCATCGCGTCACAGAAGCAGAGCGGCGCCTACGAGTACCTGCTTTCGCTGCCGGTGCCACGGACGACGCTGATCGCCGCCGGCCTGACCGTCCACAGTCTCATCGCCCTCCCCGGGGCCGCCGTTGCCCTGCTGATCGCCTGGTTGCGGTACGACATCGCGCTGAGCGTCAGCCCCATCGTCATTCCGGCCGCGCTGCTCACGCTGACGACGGCGGCGTCCATTGGATTTGCCCTGGCGCACGCCATCCCGAACCCGATGGTGACGAGCCTGGTCACCAACGTGCTCATCTTCGTCATCCTGTTCTACGCACCCATCAACTTCCCGGCCGATCGGCTGCCCGTCTGGCTGGCGAGCGTTCACCAGGTCCTTCCGTTTGGCCATTCAGCCAACCTGATGCGGGCTGGGCTGACCGAGGGTCTCGCCTCGAGCGTGGGCGTGTCGTTCGCTGTCCTGGGAGGGTGGGCCTTGGCTTCCTGGAGCGTCACGGCCTGGGTCGTCGGACGGCGAGCCTGACGGCCATCTCGCCCCGAATGAACCAAACCGGCCCCAACTCTCGTAAACAGGGGGAGGAGAACCGACGATGACTCGGCCTCGCCCCGTCGGAAGAAGGTTCGTCTGGCTGTCGGTGGCCCTGGCCGCCTGTCTCGGCCTCGGCTTCGGTCCCCTCCCGGCTGGGGCCCAGCAGCCCGCCCAGCCTCAGCAGCCGCCCCCCCAGACATCCCGAGAACAGCCGCCCGATCCCCAGCAGATCACGAAGACCGTCGATCAGGCCCTGGCCGGGATCGACATCGCCGCGATCGTCGACGAGGCCCTCCGTGCAGCAACGATCGCCATCGACGCCGCCCACATCGGCCGCGTCGTCGAGCACGCCCTCGCCGAGGCCCGCATCGAGGAGCACGTTGCCCACGCGTCGCAGCACGTCGATGCCGCCACGGTCAGGGGGCACGTCCACCGCGCGTTGGCCGAGGTCGACATCGACCGCGAGATCCACCAGGCGCTCGAAGAGGTGCGGCGAGAGCTCGGGCGCGAGGACATCAACAGGGTCGTTCACGACGCCCTGAAAGACATCGACATCGACGAGATCGTCCGCGAGGCCGCAGAGCACGCGCGGGAGCACGTCAAGCGGCATCACGAACCGCCGAAGTGACCAACGCCCTGCTCTGACCTGTAACACCCCTGGTTCCGGGTGGCGCGCGGGCCTCACCTATTCCGGCGCGGAGGGAGGAGGAACTCCCCGGGAGACTTCAGGAACCGTCGCCCGCACGTCTGGAGCAGCGGCCACTGTTCGCGCGCCGGCACGTCGTAGGCCTGCAGCGCGACGCGCAGCGCCAGCGCGAAGCTCACGCCGAGGTTGAGCCGAGGGCGGCGGCGACCTGCGAAAAAGCTGGCCGCGTAGTTCGCCCCGACCAGCAGTCCCTCGGGGAAGGCCGGAAGCCCCAGGCGCGGCGGCTTCGATGAAATCCGAGGCAGACCGCTGGTCGGGGATGGGAGTCGTGCGCGCGTCCGGCGGACGGATGCACGTCCTTGACCTCGGGGCACAGGCAGGCGAAGATCCGATTCCTGCGGGCTCTCCCGTCATCGCCCCCAGGCGACCCAATCCCGCTGCCCCCGAAGTCGCGTCGGTACTCCATCCAAAGGGCAGGGTTCTATGTCGACACGCACATGCTTCCTGTTGTGGCTCGCCCTGAGCCTCGCGCCGCCAACCTGGGCTCAACCCATGGCGACACCTGAAACCAATCCTCTCCTCCGCACCTGGACGACGCCGTTCGAGG
>JAFNAJ010000299.1 GCA_017860085.1 Acidobacteriota bacterium
CGCTTCATACACACTCCTTCGTTTTCGTCCCTTCCATCTTACGAACCGCGCGCGCCGCGCGGGTTTCGTCCGTGTAAATTCCGTGCAACCTGCGTGACCCCTCAGAAGATGAACTGCGCCTGCACGCGGAACTCGTTGTCCCTCCGACTGCCCTTGCCGGCGCCGAGGCCCTGTTCGACCTTCCCGAAGTCGGCCTGCAGCTTGAGGGTGTGGCGTCGGTAGTAGTAGCTCACCGCCCCGCGAATCTCGTCGACGTCGTCACCATCGACCGTGTCGTTCGGGTCCCGCGTGCCGTAGCGGAACGCCGCTTCGATCGTCCGCTGCTTGTTCAGCATCTGACCGGCCTGCACGAACCAGCCGGGTTGCTCGAACGTGCTGGCGGCGCTGGCGAGCGGCGCCTCGCGCTTCTGCTCACGCCAGTACCACTCGCCGACACCGCAGAAGCCCTTGAACTTGAAGATTCCGTCCACGCCGAATTGCACGACGTCGAAGTTGTTGGTTGCCGTCGACGTCGTCCGGTACAGGCTGTTCTTGAGGGCCTGCACACCGATGGCGTAGAGCGGCACGGTCGTCGACTCGAAGTCCGCTTCCGAATAGAGCGCCCCGCTCACCCATGCGCGCTGCGCGATCGCCTGGTTGGCATTCGGCTGCCACATCAGGCGCCCGACGTACATGAACTCGTCGTTGTCGTTGAGGGCCTGCGTGCGGCCGTTGCCATTGAACATGCCGGCGCGGTACTCGAGACGGTTGCTCCAGACCGACCCTGAGACCGCCACGCCCAACTGCCGGGCAGGCGAATACAGGTTCGACACGAGCGACCGGTCGACAAAGCTCTGACTGCCAGACGAGGTCAGCTCCTGCCGGCCGAAGGGGGCCTTGAACTGGCCGAGGACGACCCGGAACTTACCCTTTCCCGCCGGATCCCAGGCGATGTTGGCGTCCTCGAGGAACTGGCCCAGGTTCGCCGTGTTCAAATCGGGCCAGTTCAGCTGGAGCTCGTACGTGAGGTTGTTCTGCTTCCAGAACCAGCCCTCGAACTTCATCTTCGCGCGACGGATCCGGAAGGAGCCCTTGCTGTCGCCCGCTTCGCTCGTGCCGGGAAGCTTGATCGTGTCGTCGGGAAACTCGTGGTTGTAGCGCAGCTGGATCCGGTTCGAGACCTCGAGGTAGGCCAGATCGGTCGTGATGCGCGTCTTGCCGTCGCGCCACTCGATACGCTGCGTCGGCGGCCTGGGACGCTCCACCTTCTCGGAGATGTTGTACTTGAAGAAGAAGAGCTCGAGCGCGGTCTCGTTGTCCGCGAACACGGTCTCGCCGCCGGGCCCGACGCCGACGCGCGTCAGGCCCGTGCCCGTCTCGCCCGACTTCTCGAAACGCTCGGCAGCCCCGGGATCGTTGAACACGTAGATCCGGCCGTCCTTCCGGAACTCCTTGTAGTAGAGGTTGACGACCTGCCCGGCCGCGTGTGTGGCAGCCGCGATGACGAACACGAGGGCCAGGCTGGCGGCGAGCCAGCGAGTGTGGGTGATTGGCATGCTGTTCCTCTCGATGGAGTGAGCGCCCGCGTCTCTCATCCCGCGGCGCACCCCTTGGAGAGCTTAGAGAGGGACTATTGCAGCCGTCTGACGGGCCAGTTTCGGGTGGGTAAAAACTGGCCGACAGTTCGGACGGCCCAGCACGCCTTACGTCACCAGACCCAGTAGAAGGTCAGGCGCGGCACGACGTCGTTGTCGACGCTGACACCGGCCGGGCCGTCGCCATAGGTGACAAACTCGATGTTCGGGCTGAACCGGAGACTCCGGTGCAGATACCAGTCGAACCCGACCACGACGAACGTGAAGTCGAAGCGCGGGTCGATGGGCAGGTAGTCGATGCCGTCCGCCCCGGGCAGGCCCGTGTCCGAGGTCTTCATGTTGTTGCCATCGACCCAGTCCGCGCGGCCGAAGATCGTGGCCTTCTCGGGAACCACGTCGAAGACGCCGAAGGCCGAGACGATGTCGATCTCCGTGTCAGGTGCGCTCGTGCCAGACCTGCGCTGCTGCCACAGGTACTGCGCGCCGGCGCGGGCGTTCTTGGTGCGAAGCCCTCCGAAGACCTGCGCGATCGTGCGGTCCTGGCCGAGCGGCCGCTCGAAGAACGCGTAGAAACCCTCGAGGGCGACGCCCGGGTTCGTCTCGAACCGCCCTTCGAAGCGGTAGGCCTTGTACTCGTCGGTCTCCGACCCGCTGCCTGACTCGTTGCCGAACTGCGCCACATATCGAACAGCAGGCAGAATGACGGGTCCCTCGAGACTGAGTGCAAAGTCACGCGACGAGTCGATCCGGTAGAGGTCGGCCGGGGTCTTCTCGATGTGACGGAGCCCCCAGAAACCGTCGAGCCAGTTGAAGGTGGCCGACGGCTGGATCCCGACCTGCACCTGGTGCTGGCCGAGGTAGGTCCACTGCACGGAGGCATCCTTCACATAGGGCGTCAGGATGCCACCCTCCAGCTTGCCGTTGCTGTTCACCTCGAGCCTGAAGCGAGTGGCGATCTTCGGGGTGAGCCGGTGGTCGTAGGTGAAGTACGCCCGGCGGAGCCAGAAGCCGTTCTGACCCTCCCACTTGTCGAGGTGGCTGCTGGTGAACCAGTAGTAGTCACCGAAGACCAGGCCGCTGATCTTCCACGGCTGCGCGGGCGGCGGCGGTGGCGGCGGCGGTGGCACGGGCTCGGAGATCCCATACTTGAAGAAGAACAGCTCGAGCGCGCGCTCGCTGTCGGCGACGACGGTCTCGCCGTTCGGTCCCGCGCCAATCCTCGTGATCGACCGTCCCATCTCACCGGTCGTCTCGAAGCGCTCCGCCTCTTGGGCATTGTTGAAGACGTAGATGCGGTCGTCCTTGCGGATTTCCTTGTAGTACATGCTTTGAGCCGCGGCGCTTGCGGCGGTCGCGATCACTGTCACGATGAGGATCAATGTGAGCCGTACTCGTCGTGGCGTGTTCACCATACGATGCGGTCCCTCCATCATGTGACCACTGCGGCCGGCTCTCTCACCTCCACGCGTGAGAGCGCGTCGCGGCAGTATTGCGCGACGAGGACGAAGCGCGTAGCTTACACCCATGCAGAACGTCCTCGTCGTCATTCTGGGCGGAGGCCAGGGCACGCGGCTCTTCCCGCTCACGCATCTGCGGTCGAAGCCGGCGGTGCCGATCGGCACCAAGTATCGCCTCATCGACGTCCCCATCAGCAACTGCCTCCACGTGGGGCTTCGCCGCATCTTCGTGCTGACCCAGTTCAACTCGGCGTCGCTCAACCGGCACGTCGCGCAGACCTACCGGCTCGACCTCTTCTCGAAGGGTTTTGTCGAGATCCTCGCGGCCGAGCAGACCCCGGAGAACACGAACTGGTTCCAGGGCACCGCCGATGCCGTGCGTCGGGGCCTTCGCCACTTCCGGGACCTCGACGCCGACTACTATCTCATCCTCGCCGGCGACCACCTGTACCGCATGGACCTCGAGGCCATGATCCGCAGCCACATCGACAGGGGGGCCGACATCACGATTGCCGCGCAGCCGGTGCCGACAGCCGAGGCACCAGGGATGGGCATCTTCCTGTTCGACGAGGAGGGACGGATCGTCGGGTTCGAGGAGAAGCCACGCCCGGAACGCCTGGCGGAGATGGGGTCGAGTGCCGTGGGCGGCACGACGCTCGTCACGCTCGGGCCCGACAAGCCATTCGTGGCGTCGATGGGCATTTACGTGTTCTCTCGTCGCGCGCTCTTCGAGGTTCTCGAGAGCGAGGACTTCATCGACTTTGGACGCCAGGTCATCCCGGCGGCGCTCGCGACGCACCGGGTCCACCCGTACCTCTACGACGGGTACTGGGCCGACGTCGGGACCATCGAGTCGTTCTACGACGCCAACATCTCGCTCACGCGCCAGGACGCCCCGTTCCGGTTCTTTGACCCGGCTCGTCCCATCTACACCAACCCGCGCTTTCTCCCTGGGTCCCGGTTCACCGAGTGCACGCTCAACGACTCGATCGTCGGTGACGGGTGTCTGCTCGATGCCTGTACGGTGCGCGACTCCATCGTCGGCATCAGAACGCGCGCGCGACGCGGGTGCGCGATCAATCGCTCGGTGGTGCTGGGTGCCGACTACTACGAGCCGGAGGATGCCAATCAACCGCCCCTCGGCATCGGACGCGAGGTGGTGCTCGACCGGGTCATCGTCGACAAGAACGCGCGGATCGGCGACGGGGCGCGTCTCGTCAACGAAGCCGGC
>JAFNAJ010000300.1 GCA_017860085.1 Acidobacteriota bacterium
GACGACGAGGCGCACATCCGCGAACTGCTCAAGCAGGAGTTCGGCGAGGCGGGCTATCGCCTGCGGCTGGCCTCGAACGGTCGCGAGGCCCTGGCCGAGATTCGTCGCGAGAGGCCCGACCTGGTGATCCTCGACGTGATGATGCCGGAGATCAACGGCTTCGACGTGGCCGCCGTGCTCAAGAACGACCCCCAGACGATGGACATCCCGATCATCATCCTGTCGATCGTCGAGGACAAGGAGCGCGGCTTCAGGCTCGGAGTCGATCGTTACCTGACGAAACCCATCGACACGACGGTGCTGTTCAAGGAAGTGGACGCCCTGCTGGAGCAGGGCAAGTCGAAGAAGAAGGTGATGGTCGTCGACGAGGACGCCTCGACGGTCAGAACGCTCGGCGAAGTGCTCCAGGCGCGGGGCTACTCCGTCGTCGAGGCCAACGGGGCAGATCTGGTCCGGAAGGCCGTCGAGATCCAGCCCGACATCATCATCCTCAACTCGATGCTGTCGCAGACCCACGAGGCCGTGCAGTCGCTTCGATTCGAGAAGGGCCTCGAAAACGTGCTGTTCCTGGTCTATCAGTAGCACCGGTGCATCCCGTTGCCCTGGTGGTGATCGGACCATGAGCAAGGAGAGGGAGAACCCGTGAGCTCGAAAATCTTGATCGTGGACGACGAAGCGCACCTGCGGATGCTCATCCAGCAGACGCTGGAGGAGCTGGAGGATGATGGCGTCGAGTTGCTCACCGCGACCAACGGCGAGGAGGCACTGGAGACCATCCAGGCGGAGAAGCCCAGGCTGGTGTTTCTCGACGTCATGATGCCGAAGTTGAGCGGATTCGACGTCTGCAATCGTGTGAAGAACACGCTGGGCCTGAGCGACGTGTACATCGTGCTGCTGACGGCCAAGGGGCAGGAGTTCGACAGGCAGAAGGGGCAGGAGGTTGGCGCCGACGTCTACATGACCAAACCCTTCGACCCCGACGCCCTGCTCGAGAAGGCCAGGGAAGTGCTGGGCCTGTGAGTGGACGATGACCCGGGTGACCCTGCGCAGCCTGATTGGCAAGCAGAAGGACGCGGCGCCGGTCGTCGCGGCGCTTCTCGACGCGCTCGTCTTGCCGATCGGGATCGAGGATGCGGACGGCCGGCTTCTGGCCGGTCAGACCGTCGAAACCCCCGAGGTGCGGCTTCCGGTGACGCTGGACGGCCAGACCCTGGGTTGGGTGTCGGGCCCCAGGCAGGCCGAGGCCGTGGCCTCCGTGCTCGCCCACCTGGCCGCGAAGGAGGCGGAGAAGAAGACTCTCGGCAACGAGGTGTTGCACCTCTACCGGGAGGTGAACCTCATCTACAACTTCTCCGAGAAGCTCGCCGCGCTCCTCGAGCTCGAGACCGTGGCCAACATGACGCTCGACCAGGCGCGCCAGATGATCACCGCGAGCGACGGCGCGCTCACCCTGCTCGACGCCGAGACAGGGCTGTTCGAGACCGTGGCCACGTTTGGCCGTGGAGTCCCGTGCGCCGGCGGCATCAGGTGGGGCGAGGGCATCGTAGGAGAGATTGCCGCACGGGGGAGCGCCGAGATTGTCAACGACGTCCGGGCCGACCCGCGATGCGAGGGCGAACGTGCGAGGATGAGCTCGCTGATCTGCGCGCCGCTCAAGGTCGGCGAGCGCGTCACCGGTGCCATCGCCCTGGCCAGCACCGCCATGGTCAACTACACGGCGGGCGACCTGAAGCTGCTCAGCACGCTCGCCCTGCAGACGGCCACGGCGATCGAGAACGCCAGGCTGTACGAGCGGACCGTGCAGGCCGCGAAGGACCGCGAACAGCTCCTCGCTCTGCACAAGGAGCTCGAGGTGGCGAGCAGCATCCAGAAGTCAATCCTGCCGCGCGACTTCCAGCCGTTTCCCGATCGGCGCGACTTCGAGATCCGCGCCGAGATGACCCCGGCGACGGAGGTCGGCGGCGACTTCTTCGATTTCTTCCTGATCGACGCCGACCGTCTCGGCTTCGTGATCGGCGACGTGTCGGGCAAGGGCGTGCCGGCCGCGCTGTTCATGGCCGTCAGCCGCACGCTGCTGAAGGCCACGGCGTTGCGCGGGCTGCCGCCTGAGCAGTGCCTCGAGCAGGTGAACCGCGTGCTCGCGTCCGAAAGCGTGTCGAGCATGTTCGTCACCGCGTTCTACGGCATCCTCGACACGCGCACCGGTGAGGTGACGTACTGTTGCGCCGGTCACAACCTGCCCTACCTGATGCGGAGCGACGGGCACGTGGAGGCCGTGGAACGGAGTGGCGGCACGGCGCTCGGTGTCTTCAAGAAGGCCGTGTTCGGGGCCAGGCGCGTGGTCCTGGGTGAGGGTGATGGGCTGTTCCTGTACACGGATGGCATCACCGAGGCGATGGATGCCCAGCGCAACGAGTTCACCGCCGGCCGCCTCGAAACCAGTCTGCAGAAGTACCACGATCTCGAACTGGAAGCGATCATCCATGGCGTCGTCGGCGACGTGAAGACGTTTGCCAACGGGGCGCCCCAGGCAGACGACATGACCATGGTCGTCCTCAGGCGACTGAGCGGCGCGACCACGGCCGCTTGAAGGAGGGTTCCGCGGTGCCCACGCCATTCCGGATTGACACGTCTCGGATCGACGACATCTCCGTCATGGTCCTCGACGGCCAGGTGGATGCCCACACGGCACCGAGGTTCGAGGAAGCCATCCAGGCGGAGCTCACCGCCGGGCACCAGCGCATCATCGCCGATTGCGCGAAGCTCACCTACATCTCGTCGGCCGGCCTCGGCGTGTTCATGAGCTTCATCGAGGAGATCCGCGAAAGCGGTGGCGACATCAAGATCTGCAGCGTGATCCCCAAGGTGCAGGCCACGTTCGAGATCCTGGGGTTCCAGGACATCTTCGACATCGTCGCCGACGTGCCCGCGGCCGTGCAGCGCTTCCGCGAGTCGCCCGTCAAGGAGGCATGACGTGACCGACATCGAGCGCAAGTTCCTGCTCACCGTGCCTTCGTCCACGGCGAACCTGGCCCTCATCCGCGAGTTTGTCGTCGCCGTCGGCGTCCAGGCTGGGTTGGGCGACGCCGACGTGGGGAAGCTCGAGCTCGCCGTGGACGAGGCCTGCGCCAACGTCATGGAGCACGCCTACGAGCACGACGAGACCAAGGAGGTGGTCGTTCGGGCCACCTTCGACCGCGAGGTTCTGCACATCATCGTCGAAGATACGGGCCGCGGGTTCGACCCGAGCCGGGTGCCGCAGGAGAAGCTCGACCGCCTGATCGCGGCGAAGCAGTCTGGCGGGCTGGGCATGCGACTGATCAAGGCCCTGATGGACGAGGTGCGCTACGAGTTCATCCCGGGACAGAAGAACGAACTCCACATGCTGAAGCGGATCCGGTGACCACCTCGCTTGGTGCAACGCAGCTCGAGGCGCTGCTCGAATCGGCGCAACTGCTGCACGCCTCGCTCGACCTCGATGCGCTGCTGCGCCACCTCCTGCGGTCGGTGATGGGCCGCCTGCTGGTGAGCCGGGCCCTCATCGCGGTGCGGCGCGACGGCGAGATGCGGATCGCGCTGGCGCGGGGGCTGCCGCAGGTGACGCCAGGAGCCGGCTTCGATGAAGAAGCCGCGAGGGCGGCTGGCATCGAGATCGTGCTGCCGATTGGCGAAGACGCCGCGCCGGTCGGCTTCCTCGGGATCGGCTCTTCGAGCCGCGGGGCGTTGAGCGACGACGAGATGGGGTTCGTGCGCGCGCTGCTGGGCCTGGCGGCCAGCGGCATCCAGAATGCGCACGCTCACTCCGAGGCGCGGCAGTTGAATCGGGACCTCGACCAGAAGGTCCAGGACCTGCGAACGCTGCTCGACATGGTGCGGGGGCTGACCGCGGCGCTCGAGGCGGATGAGGTGGCGCGGCTCCTGATGCTGACGCTGACCGGCCGCTGGATGGTGCGGCGCTACGCGCTGGTTGCGTGGAAGGACGGGCATCCTCCCGTGCTTCGGCAGAAGGGCATGGACCTCGGCGGCATGGCGGCTGACGAGTCCGCGATCGCAGGACTCGGAGCGGCGGCCGACGGCGTCACCGTGGCGAGACTGCCCGCCGGCGCACTCAGGGTGCGGCTTGCCGCGGCGGAGGCCGAGGCGATGTTCCCCATCAGGGCCGGTGGCGGCGGCGTCCGCGGCTTCGTCGCGCTTGGACCTCGGCCGGGGCAGCTGGCGTTCGACGCGGCGGACCTCGACTTCGGTGCCGGGCTGGTGGCGGGCTGGTGGCCCAGGCGGCCGTGGCGTTCGAGAACGCCTGGCACTTCCGCGAGACCCTCGACAAGAAGAAGCTCGAGCGGGAGCTCGAGCTCGCGGCCAGCATCCAGTCCAACCTGTTCCCCGCCGAGTTGCCGCGCGTCGCGGGCTACGAGCTGGCCGTTCGGAATCGGCCAGCGCGCCAGTGCGGCGGTGACTATTACGACGTCCTGCCCGTCCCCGGCGACGGTGGCGACGAGCGGCTGTTGCTGTGCGTGGCCGACGTGTCGGGAAAGGGGCTGCCCGCGTCACTGCTGATGAGCAACATGCAGGCGACGCTGCGCGCGTTGCTGGGGAGGTTCGCGTCCCTGGCCGACCTGGCTGCGCACGCCAACGACTTGTTGTATGCGACGACGTCGGCCAGCAAGTACGTGACGGCTGCCCTGCTCGAGTTGGTGCCGGCATCTGGTGCCGCGACGTATGTCAGCGCGGGGCACACCGACTGCCTGCTGCTCCGGGCGTCGGGCGAGGCGGAGTGGCTCGACTCGACGGGCACGCCCCTCGGCTTGCTGCCGTCAGG
>JAFNAJ010000301.1 GCA_017860085.1 Acidobacteriota bacterium
CGCGTCGCAGGGATTACGCGGTCTACCTGTACCAGCCCATGAGCGATCCCGAGGCGGACCCCGAGATTCAGAGGCTCCGCAAGACGACCATGGACATGCACGGCGGCGAGGTCGAGACCTCGACCATGCTCGCCCATCGTCCCGACCTCGTGGATCTCTCCCAGGCCGGCGCGCAGTCTGGCGACGACCAGGCTCGGCTCGAAGGCCTTGCCGATGCCTACACCGCGATCTGGTGGTACGCGCGATTTCCACATCACTATGCGGGCGATGCCCGCACCGCGACCCGTGAGCTTGGCGAACTCGTGCTCGCCGCCCAAGCCAAGCAGCTGGCGACCATGATTCGGGCCGTGAAGGCCGATACCAGGGTGCTCGAGCTGCAGCAGCGCTTCTTCAACGAGGCCGAGCGTCCCCTCAAGACGCCGCAGCAGTAGTCGGCCGGCTGGTGTCCTGGCGTTCGGTCATCCGGAGGGCTATAGTGAGCGCCACGCGAGCCCGCGACACTGCAGGCACGTGAGGGAGGTGGACATGAAGGCACGACGTGGATACTCGGCCGTGATCGCGCTCGGCGCGTTGGTGGCGATCGCGATGTTCTTCTCGGCCGCTCCAGCGGCTGCCCAGGCTGGCGCGCCGGCCACGCCGCCAGAGATGGTGGCCACCTACAGCGCCCTCGCCGATGCGATCCTGGCCGTGAAGCGTACCGAGGCCGACCTGGTGCGCTCGATCCTGGCGGCCGCTTACGCCCACGGCGAGGTGCAGTTGGCTCGGGCGCAGCGGTCAATTGGCGCGGGCGATGCGGCCGCTGCACGCGCAGCTGTCGAGGCCCTGGCAGCCGACGTGGCCCAACTGGCAACGGAGGGCGACGCGGCCGTGGCCCAGGTGCGCAAGCGACTGCTCGAGGGCGGTCATCACCACAACTCAGCCGGTGAGGCGCAGGGCCTCTACGACGAAGGCTTCGTCGTGGTCACGAAGGCCGCCAAGCAGAAGCTCCTCGAGTCGTCGCGCGCCATTGGGCAGATGGCCGGGGCGGCCAAGGCTGATGCGCTCGGCGCCGAGTGGCAGAAGGTGAAGGCCATCTACGCCGGCTTGATGAAGCCAGCCAAGTAGCTGGCGGGGCGAGACAGCGAATGCGCGCGCGCTGGCAAGGGGCGGGCGCGGCGGGCGCCGTGATGGGCCTGCTCGCGGTGGCCGCCCTGCATCACACGACCGCCCACCCCGGCGCCGCGGGCCCGGCGTTTCGCTTCATCGACGTGGCTCCCGACGCCGGGCTGACTCGAGTCCTGCTCGCCGGCCGCCCGGCCAAGGACCACCTGCTCGATTCGGCCGGCGCCGGCGCCGCGTGGCTCGACTTCGATCGCGACGGCCGCCTCGACCTCTTCCTTCCCAACGGCTGGCTGCTCGACGGGGCGCGCATCGTGGAGCGGGGTCGCTACGCGCTCTACCGTGGGCTTCCTGACGGCACCTTCCGAGACGTCACCGACGAGGCCGGCGTGCAGGGGGACGGGCGCTGGGGCTCTGGCGCGTTCGTGGCCGACTACGACGGCGACGGCTGGCCCGACATCTTCGTCACGACGTTCGGCCGAAACCTCCTCTACCGCAACCTCGGCAACGGTCGCTTCGAGGAGGTGGCGGCACGGGTGGGCCTCGAGTCGCCGGGATGGAACACGGGAGCCTCGTTCTTCGATGCCGATGGCGACGGCGACCTCGACCTCTACGTCGCCTCGTATATCGACTGCACCCTCGAAAGCGTGCTCGAGGCCAAGCCCTCGCTCAGTTGGCGCGGGCTCGAGCAGGTCGCCTTCGGGCCGTTCGGGATGAAGGGCGCGCCCGACCACTTCTTCCGGTTCGAGGGCGGGCGCTACGTCGACGCCACCTCCGAGGCCGGCCTCGACGATCGAGCGCTCGGATTCGGCTTTGCCGTGCGAACAGCCGACATCGATGACGATGGCGACCTCGACATCTATGTGGCCAACGACTCGGACGCGAACTACCTGTATCGCAACGAGGGCCGCGGGACGTTCAAGGAGGTCGGCACCTGGTCGGGATGTGCGCTCGACGGCAACGGCGCAGCCCAGGCCGGGATGGGCGTCGCGATGGGCGATGCCACCGGCGACGGCGTGTGGGACATCTTCGTGACGAACTTCTCCGAGGATTTCTCGACGCTGTATCGGGGCCTGGGACGCGGCGCGTTCGAGGACGCCTCCCGCGAGCTCGGCGTGGGGCAACCGACGTATCGTCCGCTGTCCTGGGGAACAGCCTTCGCCGATCTCGACAACGACGGCGACCTCGACATCGTCATCGCGAACGGGCACATCTATCCGCAGGTCGACCGGCACCCCGACGTGGTGGGCACCTACGCGCAGCGCAACTTGCTGCTCGAGAACCTGGGCCCAGGCAAGGCGCCGATGTTCCGCGACGCGACGGCTGAGGCCGGGCCTGGATTCGAGCAGGTGCGGTCGAGTCGAGGCGTTGCGGCTGGCGACTACGACAACGACGGGGATCTCGATCTGCTCGTCACGCACACCGACCAGCCGCCGTCGCTCCTCCGCAACGACACGGCGGGCGGATCGTGGCTCACCGTCGTGTGCGAGGGACCGCGTGGCGAGATCAACCCGATCGGCACGCGGGTCACCGTGCGCGTCGGGGATCGGACCCAGTGGCGCGACATCGCGTCGGGCGACTCGTACATGAGCACGCACGACCCGCGGCCGCACTTCGGCCTTGGTGCCGCAACCAAGGTGGACGAGGTGGACGTGCGGTGGCCCGACGGCACCCACTCGGTGCGCCGCGACGTCGAGGCGCGACAGTTCCTCAGGATCCGCAAGGGCAGTTGACGTCGTGAAGCTCTCGACGACGTTTCGACGGCACTTCGCTTCGGCTCGCCACCGGTACGCGCTGTACTGCGGCCTTTTCTGGGTCGCTGCCTGCGTTGCCGCGGCCGCCATCGCGGCGGCTCAGACCCCCGAGCCCGCGGGCTGGACGCTCGTCTGGGCCGACGAATTCGACGACGACGGACTGCCGGATCCCGCCCGGTGGACTCAGGAAGCGGGCGCCCATGGGTGGGGCAACCGCGAGCTCCAGTTCTACACGCGGGCGCGCCAGGACAACGCTCGTGTCGAAGGAGGGCGTCTCGTCATCGAGGCACGACGCGACGGGCACGAGGGACACGAGTACACGTCGGCTCGCCTCAACTCAGCGGTCGCCTGGCGCTACGGACGAGTCGAGGTGCGCGCCAAGCTCCCATCGGGCCGCGGCACCTGGCCTGCGATCTGGATGCTCCACCGGGCGTTCCTCGAGGGTGGCGCGTCCTGGCCCGACTCCGGCGAGATCGACATCATGGAGCACGTCGGCCACGATCCCGACATCGTCCACGCGTCGGTCCACACGAAGGCGTTCAATCACGTCGCCGGGACGCAGAAGACGGCCACGACCCAGGTGGCTGGTGCGCGCGACGGGTTTCACGTGTACGCCGTCGAGTGGACGGAGACGGCCATCCGCGCCTTCGTGGACGGCAGAGAGTACTTCCAGTTCGAGAAGCCGGCGGGTGCGACCGTCGCCGAGTGGCCGTTCGACGAACCGTTCCGGCTGCTCCTCAACCTCGCGGTGGGTGGCGCCTGGGGCGGCGCCCAAGGCGTCGACGAGACCATCTGGCCGCAGCGGCTCGAGGTGGAGTACGTGCGCGTCTACCAGCGGCGTTAGTTTCGGGGTTCGGGGCCCGCGAACGCCCGCCGCCACGCTTCGATCTGCGGTGTCGGGTCGGGCCCGCCGTGCAGTGCGTGGGCTTCGCAGGCGGCGTGCACGTGCCGGAGCGCCGCGTAGCGCACCACGTTGGCCGGGGTGGGCATCACGACGTCGCCTGCCAGTGGCTCGACGAAGCCAGCGATCACCTCGTCCCACGGTACGTCGCGGCCGTCGGCCCGCTCGCTGGCGTGGTACGCGCGCAGGGCCGCCCCCAGGCACGCGGAGTTCACCACCTCGAATCGCACAACCTCAGCGTCGAACACGTCGGCGAGCACTTGGAGGAGATCGCGGTTGACGGCCGCGCCCCCGGTGGCGTGCACCGTCTCCACGCGCACGCCCATCCACGCCGAGTGACGCGCCATCGCGAGCATCTGTCCTTCCACGACCCCGCGGACGAGCGCGGCGGGGTCGTCGATGGTCAGGCCATAGGTCCGTGGGCCTGGCTCGTGGACGCGCGGCGTGATCTCGGTGCCGAACCAGGGCAGCAGGATCCCGCCGC
>JAFNAJ010000302.1 GCA_017860085.1 Acidobacteriota bacterium
TCCTGATACTGGAGAATCGCGGTCGTGGGGCGCACCCGCAGCTGCGCGACGTTCGCTAGCCGCGTGATGATGGCATCGGTGATCCCGACGCCGAGGTAGCCGGTCTCCTCCTTGGCCGTCAGCACCTGCAACGGCAGGACGGCGAGCGTGGTCGGCCCCGCAGAAGCCGGCGCCGGCCGGAGCCATTCCCGCAGGCGCCCGGAACTCGCCCAGCCCAGAACCGCGAGCAGCACGAGGGCGCTGAACACGAGCACACGCGAGGGCTGCCGTGCCAGCTGCTGGCGCCGCGCCCCCTGCGGTGCTCCCGCGCCCGTCCGGAGCGAGTCCAGCGCAGCGCGCACGTCGGCCACCCGTTGGTAGCGCTGGCCGGGTTGTTTCTCGAGACACCGCTCGATGAGCGCACGCAACTCGCCGCGGACCCCTGCGGGAAGTGGTGGCGGTGCCTCGTTCATGATGGCGGAACTCAGCGCGAACCCCGTGTTTCCCTGAAATGGCCTCGCGCCCGCCGCCATTTCGTACAGCACCACTCCCAGGGCCCAGATGTCGCTGCGAGTGTCGGCCGGCTCTCCGCGCAACTGCTCCGGCGCCATGTAGGGCAACGTCCCCGCGACCTCGTTTCCCTCGGCGAGGCTCGCGGTCAACGCTTCACCGTCGACTGGACGCACGAGCTTCGCGAGCCCGAAGTCGAGGATCTTCAGGCGCCCGTCCGGCAACACCCGCACGTTGCCCGGCTTGAGATCGCGGTGGACGATGTGCTGCTCGTGCGCCGCCGCGAGCCCCTGGACGAGCTGCACCCCAAGGTCGAGCACTTCCTGCTCCGGCAGCGGACCAGCCCCGATCTTGTCGCTGAGCATGGTGCCCGGGATGTACTCCATCACCAGGAAGTCGGTGCCGTCGGCGCTGTCGAAGTCGTGGAGGGTTCCGATGTTGGGGTGGTTCAGCTTCGCGAGCGCCAGCGCCTCCTTCTTGAATCGCTTCCGGGCGGATTCGTCGGCGAGCAGGCCGGCCGGCAGGATCTTGATGGCGACGTCGCGCTCGAGGCGTTCATCGTGGGCGCGATAGACCACACCCATGCCGCCCGCACCGATCTGGTCTTCGAGGCGATAGTGACCGAGTAGTCGACCGCTCACGCCCCCTGCCCCGTCTCACCAGGTCGCCCGAACGCCGAACCGGATCACCCGCGGCGCCAGGATCGAGCTGATCTGGTTCGCGTTGCCCGCATTCTGCACGGGCCTGATCGAGAGCGCCGTGTTCCCGTTCAGCAGGTTGAACACGTCCATGGCCGGCGTGATCGTCAGCGCGCCGAACGTGAACCGCTTGTCGACCCTGAAATCCAGCGTCTGGAAGTTCGGCAGCCGGTTGTCACCCAGCTTGTCGAGATAGACGTTCGTGATCCCCGCGCCGTTGGGGCGACTCGGCGTCTGGATGTTCGCGATGAACGGATACCCGTCCCGCACGTTGTAGAACCCGGCCAGGTTGACTCCCCAGAACGGCGTCTGGTAGCTGCCCGACACGCGGAAGATCCACTTCGCGTTCACGAACACGTTGCCGAGGCCGCTCGACGTCGACTCGGGGGCGAACTGTGCGTTGTCGAGGTTCTCGATGTTGCTCGGGTCCTCGTAGGCGCGCGGCGAGTCGTAGTGCGCCCGCGCATCGTTGTACGAGAAGCCGGCATTCATCATCCAGCCCTTCGTCATCCGCTTGCGCGCGCTCACCTCGAACCCGCTGTAGCTGCGCGAGTAGTCGGGCCAGTTGGTGTAGATCGTCGTGACGGGGATCGGGCTCTTCGGGTTGTAGTAGGTGACCGCGTCACACCGGGCGCCCGACGGACAGCCGGTCGGCTGGTAGTTGACCGCCGCGTAGTCGTCGCTGGTCCAGTTCACGCGGTCGTCCCAGCGGAAGTTCCCGAAGTGACGCCAGGTGTAGCTCGCGCTCACCGCGAAATCGGACATGATCTCCTTGTCGAAGGTCACGACGATCTCGTGGGTGACGTCTGCGGTCACGTCAGGGTCGATGCCGGCAGAGGTCGTGTCCTTGGCCGGGTTCCTGTAGTCGTAGCCCGACGCCCAGCTCAGTGGAACCGCGGTCAGGACGATTTCGTTGGCCTGGATGAGCCGGTCTGCGTTGAGGTCGACCCACGGATAGCGGACGTAGGCGGTGGCGACCGTGTTCAGGCGCGACGCCGTCCACCCTCCGCCGCCGACGTAGCGCGCGTAGTTGAACTTGACCACGTTCCTGCCGTCGCCGAGCAGATCGTAGCTCATGCCCGCACGCGGTGAGAAGTTGCCAAAGGCCACGTCGGGGTCGGCCCCGGGGAACTCCATCGCCGGGAGTTGGGTGAACGGCTGACCGGTATAGGTGACGCCGTTGAACACGCCCGCAAACGTGGGCTGCCCGTAGAACGGGCTCGCCCCGACCTCGGCCGGGTTCGCATCGTCGGCCGTGTAGTGGAACGGGATGCTCACGCTGACCGTCAGCCTGTCGCGCGTGTAGACGTCCTGGAAGTAGAGGGACCGGTTCCGCAGGTCGTAGTCGGCAACATACCGGCGGTAGGGCTGCGCTTCCGACGCGACCCCGTTCCTGAAGCGGGCGTAGGCGTCGCCGCCCCACATGCTCTCGGTGTACTGGACGTCGTTGCGGAACTTGAACCCGAACTTCAGGGCGTGGTCGCCGCCCAGCACGCCCGGCAGGAAGTAGTTGCCCATGAGGTCGACGCTGTCGGTCGGCCGCACGTACACCGCCTCCTGATACGACCGCGACCAGGCGGTCGTGGTGATCTCGTAGGCCGGCTGCACCTCGCGCAACGCCTCCTCGTGGAACGTCAGCGTGAAGTTGTTGCCGACGTGGGAGTACGACCCCTCGAGCATGAACCGGTCGTTGAAGATGTGACGGTCGGTCCACTTGTAGCTCTTCGGCATGCCGGTCTTCCACCACGTCGAACCAAGGTCCGGCCGGTCCGACACGCCCAGCTGGCGATAGGTCGTCTCAATCGGCCGCAGATCCGACGCGTCGCGCGCGTTGCGCACCTTCTCGGACGCGTTGAAGTACCACGAGAACTGGTTGTTTCCGAACGTCCGCAGCGAGAACTTCAGGTTGTAGTTGTTCAGAATCGTCGTGTCGCTGTTCAGGCAGGCCCAGGTGTCCTCGATTGGAACGGAGGTCGGGTCGGCGGCTAGTCTGGCCTTCATCGCCTGGCACTCGGCGTCGGCCTTGAAGAAGTTGTTGATGCCGACCTTGATGTCCTGCTTGCCGTAGCTGCCCCAGATCCACGCCCGGCCCCGCTTGAGCGGGCCGCCGGCCTCGGCGCCGTAGTCCTGGATGTTCTGGATGGGGTTTCCCGTGCTTGCCCCCTGACGACGGAGGTCGTCGGTCACGTTGTTGGACTGGAACGCGTCGTCGGTCACGTAGTACCGGGCGGAGCCGCGGAGCTTGTCTGTCCCGCTCTTGGTCACCAGGTTGATGGCGACGCCCGGCGAGGCCATCGTCATGTCGGAGCCGCCCACGGTGATGTGCATCTCCTCGAAGGCGTCGAAGTCGAAATACACCGGTGAGCCGCCCGTCGCGGTCATGTCCGTGATGTTCACGCCGTCGAGGTTCCAGCTCTGCTGAGCGAAGGTGGCGCCGCGCGCGAGGAAGTTGGACTGCTGTCCCGAGGCACTACCGCCGACGTTCTGGCGGTCCATGGCGACGCCGGGCGCCTGCTCGATGATCACCCAGGGATCGCGGGCCGAGGGAATGGCCTGCAGGGCCTCCTGCGTGAACCGGTTCGTCCGGCCCACATCCTTCAGGTCCACCATCCGCGATGCCGCGCTCACCTCCAGCCTCTCTTCGAGCTTGGCGATCTCCAGCACCGTGTTGATTTGCGCGTTCAGCCCGATTTCGATGCGGATGCCCTCCTTGACGACCGTCTTGAAGCCCGGCAGCTCGAACTTCACCTGGTAGACGCCGATGGGGATCAGCGGGAATCGATACGTGCCCGTTCTCGCGGTCACCGCCACCTGGGGCTGCAGCAGCACGGGGCTCGTGAGGGTGACCGACACGCTCTGCAGGACGGCGCCGCTGGCGTCGGTCACCCTGCCGTAAATCTCGCCGGTCATCACCTGGGCGTGTGCCGACGTCGTGATGCCCGGGAGGGCGAGGACGGCGGACAGTGCGAGCACGCGCGGGTTCATGGTCATCCTCCTTCTTGCCCGGCCGCCTGTCTTCGAACCGGGGATCCGCCGCGCGCAGGCG
>JAFNAJ010000015.1 GCA_017860085.1 Acidobacteriota bacterium
GTCGACACGCTCGTGCCGGCCCCGATCCCGAACGAGCCGGGGATGTGGCCCGCCCCGAAGCTCAGCTGGTCGCGAAGGTCGATGACGAGGTGATCGGCATCGGTGAGCCGACGCAATCGATCGGGCGGGATGCCCTCGAGCCCGGGAAGCCCGTGCAGGATTGGTGGGCCTGCCGCGTTGAGCACCTTCATCCGCCGGTAGTAGTCGGGAAACGGCGGGACGTTGGCGAGGATCCTGTGCACGAACTCGTCCTCGCTCAGCGCCGGGTTGAGGTAGGGGTTCGCGATGCGCTCGAAGCCGAGGGTCGACACGGCACGCCCGCTCATCCCGGCACCGCACATCGACCCGGCTCCGTGACCCGGGGCGATTTCGAGACCGTCGGGCAGGCCGGCCAGGGCCGTCTTCACGCTCGCATGGAGTCGGCGCGCCAGCCCGAGCTTGGCCTCCTCCCCCAGCAGGTCGGGCCGCCCCAGCGATCCCACGAACAGGAAATCGCCTGACAGCATCGTCATGGGCACGGTGGCCGAGCGGGCCTGGTCATAGACCAGGAAGGCTAGGTGCTCGGGCGTGTGACCCGGGGTGTGCAACGCCCGGATGCGCACGCTGCCGAACTCGACCGCGTCGCCATCGAACATCTCCGTGTGCGGGAATCCTACCTCGTAGATCTCGCCGGCATCGTAGGCCGAGAGCCACAGCTGCGCACCGGCGCGCTCGGCCAGCTCTCGCGCGCCAGACGCGAAGTCGGCATGGATGTGCGTCTCGAGCACGTGCGAGATGCGCAGATCGCGCTGCGCGGCGTAGTCGAGGTAGACGTCGGCGTCGCGGCGGGGATCGACGATGGCCATCTGGCCTGCGCCCTCGCAGCCCACGGCGTACGAGTACTGGGACAACCCCTTGTCTTCGAACCGCTCGATGAACATGCAGACACTCCTGCTGTCGCTGGAGACGGCGGGGTCCGCCGGGCCGCAGCCGCGGCCCGGCCGCTAGGCGTCCGAGCCCGAAGGCGGCTCTTCGGCCAGACCCTCGAGGGCTCCCCACGTTTCAGGATCCTGGAGCAGCAGCGTGGTGAAGTATAGCCGAACGTCCTCGGATGGCCACCGAGCCGCCAGCGCACGTGCCGCCTCGAGCACAGCGGGCCCGTCAGGCACCTTGACGTCGTCGGTGGCAATCAGCCCGTTGTCGTGAGCGATGCCGAGGCTGTCGAGAAACGCACCCATCATGGACCGCTGATGGGCGAGGTGGTAGGCCACGAGCAGGCGGCTGGCCACGTTGTCGGAGATGCTGTTCATGCGAGCCAGGTGACCGGCCTTGCGGTCCACCGGCATGGCGAGCACCGACCGGGTTCGGAAGTTGATGCGACGACTGATGAGGCCAACGACCTCGGCCTGCTCGGCGACCGCCTGCTCGTCGGCAAAGAACGCGAGCGCCGCTCGTTCGCGCATCTCTGGCGAGAGCGCCTTCCATACCTGCAGGGGACGGGTCGGTCTGGAACTCGATGACATCGATCCTCCGATCCCAGGCTGGCGCTGCCCTTCGACTGAGGGGTGCCGAGCATCCGGCCCGGGGAATGGCTGTGAGCGTGGGGCTCAGGACGCGCCCCGCCCGGTGTACATGTCGATGACGCGCTCGATCGTTCGGCGGCAGACGGCACAGAAGGGCACCTCGTTGCGCGAGAACATGATGCAGTCGATCTGCGGCCGGTACGATCCACGAGCCTCGTAGTTGGCGCCCTCGAACGCACCGACGGCGCGTGCGTGGTCGTCAGAGCCGAGCAACGTCGTCTCGGCTCGCTGCTGCTCGAGAAACAGCGCGTCCATCTCCTCCTCGGGACGATTGGCGGCACGGATCGCCCGCCGTCGTGCCTGGATCTCGCGCGACTGCTGCTCGAAGGCCTCTTTGCTCCACGGGGTCGGTACGGGCGTCCCCGCGGCGACGAGATCTCGCCACTTCAGGGTGGATGGATCGAGCAACGCCGTGACGTTGGGCTCCCACGGCTCGATCCGGTCGGCCGCCGGCAGGTAGACGGCGTCGGACGTGTAGTACTCGTCGGCGAGCGCGGCGAAGTGATGCGCGAACTCGTGCACGAAGAGATACTTGGCCCACACGCTGTCGGCAGCCACCGTCGAGTAGAGGCCGAAGATCCCGCCGCCTCCGTACGTGCGGCCGTTGACCACGATCGTCACCGCGTCATACGGCGCCCACGACGCCAGTTCGCGAAACGCCTTGTTCTCGAACGACAGGACGTACCGCTCCGACCCGAACGCATCGTAGGTCGCGCCCGCGGGCGAGCGCCGGTGGATGCCGGTCGACGGTCGCGAGACTCCAGATTCCGCCGCTGGCGGACAGAGCCCCCAGACGTTGAAATCGCTCCGTCGGTCCTTGAACGGCGACACCTCGAACAGCAGCCCGGCCAGGCGCCGGAGGGACGATTCGCACGGCCCCGCCTCTGCGGCCGTGTAGCCGTCGCCGAGCAGGAGCAGGTCGACTTTCGTCGAGGGGTCACCGTGCTCAGCGAGCTTCAGCAAGGGCGCGGCCGGCGCTCGGGCGGCCCGGTCGATGAACAGGTCGGCCGGATCGATGGTCGTGGACCAGACCTCGCGAAACGCGTGCTCTGGATCGCGCTTCTTGATGACCACCTGCACCGGCGCCGAGGGTTCGGGAAACCGCACCGATTCGTGGAACGTGCGCGACACGCGCCGGGCCTCGCCCGTGGTTTCCCACTCGCCATACACGGACGCGAAGCCCCGCGAGTAGATCACGCGATTGGTTGCCCGATCGATCACCTCGACGAAGTACTTGCCGAGGTTGGTCGAATCGAGTGGCTGGAGAGGGTTGCCGGCCCAGGCCAACGGCTCGACGACCACGCGGTCGACGGAAAACCGCTCGTCGGAGGCGGTTCCCGTGTGGAAGTAGTCGAGCCGCCACGTGCGCGGGGGCGACTGCCCGGCCACCACGGCCGGGAGCCAGAGCACGGCGATCACAGCCATCAGCCCGGTTCGCATGGTCCTTCGTCCTTGCACGTCAGCCTCTCCAACAGCAGACCCTCAGCGCGTCAACTTGCGGTACTTGATCCGGTGGGGCTGGTCGGCCGCCGCCCCGAGACGCCGGCGCCGGTCGGCCTCATAGTCCTGGTAGTTGCCCTCGAACCAGACGACACGGCTGTCGCCCTCGAACGCCAGCATGTGCGTCGCGATGCGGTCGAGGAACCAGCGGTCGTGGCTGATCACCATGACGCACCCGGCGTACTCGAGGAGTGCGTCCTCCAGGGCACGCAGCGTATCCACGTCGAGATCGTTGGTCGGCTCGTCGAGCAGCAGCAGGTTCGACCCACGCTGCAGCAACTTGGCCAGGTGGACCCGGTTGCGCTCGCCGCCCGACAGCTGTCCCACGCGCTTCTGCTGGTCGCGGCCCTTGAAGTTGAACCACGACACGTATGCCCGCGACGCGATCGCCCGCTTGCCCAGCTCGATCTCGTCCTCGCCGCCCGAGATCTCCTCCCAGACGGTCTTGGCAGGGTCGAGCGCATCGCGACTCTGGTCGACGTAGCCCACCTGCACGGTGTCGCCAATCCTCAGCGTGCCGGCATCAGGCCGCTCCTGCCCCGTGATCAGGCGGAACATCGTGGTCTTGCCGGCGCCGTTCGGACCGATGACGCCCACGATCCCCGCCCGCGGCAGCGTGAACGACAGGTCGTCGAACAGCAGGGTTTCGCCGAAGCCTTTCTTGAGGCCCCTGGCCTCAACGACGATGTCGCCAAGGCGGGGGCCTGGGGGGATGTAGATCTCGGTCGTCTCGAGCCTGTCGGCGACATCCTGGCGGAGCAGGTCCTCGTACGCGTTGAGCCGGGCCTTGCCCTTGGCCTGTCGCGCGCGTGGGGACATGCGGATCCACTCGAGCTCGTGCTCGAGGGTGCGGCGGCGCTTCGTCTCGGCCTTCTCCTCGAGGTCGAGACGCCGCTGTTTCTGCTCGAGCCACGACGAGTAGTTGCCCTCCCACGGGATCCCCTGGCCGCGGTCGAGCTCCAAAATCCACCCGGCGACGTTGTCGAGGAAGTAGCGGTCGTGTGTGACCGCCACGACGGTGCCGGGGTAGGCCTGCAGGTGGTGTTCCAGCCAGGCGACCGACTCGGCGTCGAGGTGGTTCGTCGGCTCGTCGAGCAGCAGCAGATCGGGTTGCTGCAAGAGCAAGCGGCACAGGGCCACGCGCCGCCGCTCGCCGCCCGACAGCGTGGCGACGTCGGCGTCGCCCGGCGGACAGCGCAGGGCGTCCATCGCCTGCTCGAGCCTCGCGTCGAGGTCCCACGCGTGGAGCTGGTCGATGCGGTCCTGCAGCTTCCCCTGCTCGTCGAGCAGCGTGTCCATCTCCCCGGGTGAGAGCTCGTCGCCGAACTTCTCGTTGATCGCGTCGTAGCGGTCGAGCAAGGCCTTCACGGCAGCCACGCCCTCCTCGACATTGCCAAGGACGGTCTTCGTCGGATCGAGTTGCGGCTCCTGTGGCAGGAACCCGACGCGGGCGCCCTCCGCAGCAAAGGCCTCCCCGGTGTACGAGGTCTCCAGACCGGCCATGATGCGCAGCACCGTGCTCTTGCCGGCGCCGTTGTACCCGAGCACGCCAATCTTCGCGGCGGGAAGAAACGACAGCCAGATGTCCTTGAGGACGACCTGGTCGGGCGGGTACGCCTTGCTCAGCCCCTTCATCACGTAGATGTATTGGTAGGCCATGATTCGTCGCTCGCCGATCGGCGCTCGGCAGTCAGCCCTTCGCGCCCGATGGCCCGCAGCCGGCAGCCCGCAGCCGGGCGTCACCGCCCGTCGATGAGGTCCCCGAGCCCGAAGGCGTCGAGTGCCGAGCCCTCCTCCTTGCGTCCCTTGCCAATGCGCGGCGCCGCTCGGTGGATGCGGTCGGCGAGGCGGCTGAAAGGCAACGATTGCAGCCACACCTTGCCAGGCCCGCGCAGCGCGGCAAAGAAGATGCCCTCGCCCCCGAAGAGTGCCGTCTTGACCTTGCCGACGAACTGGATGTCGTAGCTCACCGACGGCTGCAGCGCCACGAGGCACCCGGTGTCGACGCGAAGCGTGTCGCTGGGCCCGAGGTCGACCGTGTGGATGGTCCCGCCCGCATGGACGAAACACAGACCGTCGCCACGCAGGCGCTGCATGATGAAGCCCTCGCCGCCGAACAGCCCAACCCCGATCTTCTTCTGAAACGCGATGCTGATGGACACGCCGCGGGCCGCGCAGAGGAACGAGTCCTTCTGGCAGATGAGCTCGCCTCCCACCGACGGAAGATCCATCGGGATGATCTTCCCCGCGTAGGGCGCGGCAAACGCGACCCGGTGCGTCCCGCCACCATTGTTGGTGAACACGGTCATGAACAGGCTCTCGCCTGTCAGCACCCGCTTGCCGGCTCCGATCAGGGCGCCCATGAGGCCGCCCTCCTGAGGGGTGCCGTCACCGAACACCGCCTCCATCTCGATGCCGCTCGTCATGTACATCATCACCCCGGCCTCGGCGACCGCACTCTGGCCAGGTTCGAGGGCGACCTCGACGAACTGCATCTCGGTTCCGTGGATGGAGAACTCGATCGCGTGCGACTGGCGGCGCAGGGGTGGCGGCGCCCCGGGCGTCGCGACGACCACGTGCCCGAGGAAGGCCGAGAGCTGTGGCACTTCGCGCACCGGCGCCCAGTTCGACATCCCCGTCGTGAAAACCAGCGTGCCCGCGTCGACACTCCCGTTGCGGATGTTCGACACGATCTCGGCTTCGCTGACGGGCCCCACCTGGTGCCCGCCCACGGCCATCCACCACTGCTGAGCTGCCATCGGACTCACCTCGCTTGACGCGTCCTGCCGACCTCTCAGTTCCCGTTCGGGCTCTCCGGCGTCGCGTCGATCGCCCTCGTCGACTCATCCTCGATTCGCGCCGTCGCCGACGGGTCGAGCCCGAGGGCGTGCGCCAGTTGTGCCAGGTAGATGCGTTCGGCGCCCGACACCCCTTCGTCGGCCCGCACGATCACGAATGCCAGCTGATACAACGCCTCGCGCTGCCTCGGATCCGAGACGCCGCGAACGATGTCGGCCAGCGGGTGCACGGCGTCGACCTCGCGCGCCACGAGCGCGTCGACGCCGGCATCGTGAGCCTCGGCCAGGATGCGCTCACGCTCGCCCGGAGACATCGTCCCGTCGGCCCGAGCCGCCGAGATCGCGAGCCGCACCACCCGCAGGGCTTCGGCCTCGGCCGCGGAAGCCGTGGGCTGTGGCACGGCGCCGCCGCTTCCCGGGAGCGGGGGCGGCGCGGCAGGCCCCTGGCCCAGCGAGCCCGTGTCGACACCTCCTCGCTTCGAGGCGGTCTCGTACAGCCCCCACGCCACGCCGGCCAGCAGCAGCAGGTTGCGCGCGCTCAGCAATGAGCCCTTCCGCCCGGCGTAACTCAGCGCGCGACGTCCCCGCTTCCGGCCACCCGTCAGCGTCCCGCGCAGCACCGATCCGATCAGTCGCTCGACATCGACATCCATGACGTTACACCCACGCCCCGAGGATCTGGCGACCAGCTCCGTTCCGGAACATCAGCCGATCATAGACGAAGTCCCGGGGCAGGTTGGCTCGCCGCAGGTCGGCACACTGGGCCGGGGGCGGGGCGAAGGCTACACTGGGGCGTGGCCGTCGTAGACCGCCGCATTCTGCACATCGACATGGATGCGTTCTACGCGTCCGTCGAGCAGCGCGACAACGTCGCGTTGCGCGGCAAGCCCGTCGCCGTTGGCGGCGACCCGCGCAGCCGTGGCGTGGTGTGCGCGGCCAGCTACGAGGCCAGGGCGTTCGGCGTCCGGTCGGCCATCCCGATGGCCCGCGCGGTGCGGCTGTGCCCCGGTCTCGTCGTGGTGCCGCCGCGGTTTGCCACCTACCGCGCCGTGTCAGCCGAGGTGTTCTCGCTCTTCCGCGACGTGACCCCGCTCGTCGAGCCGCTGTCGCTGGACGAGGCGTACCTCGATGTGACCAACAACGCGTGGCGCGAGCCGCTGGGAATCAGCGTCGCGCGGCGGCTGAAGGCGCTCATCCGGGAACGAACCGGCCTCACCGCATCGGCGGGGGTGGCCCCCAACAAGTTCCTCGCCAAGATCGCCTCTGGCTGGCAGAAGCCCGACGGTCTCACGGTCATCCCGCCCGCTCGCGTCGAGTCGTTCCTCCAGCGGCTGCCCGTCGATGCCCTGTGGGGCGTCGGACCAGTGACAGCTCGTCGCCTCAGGGCCCTGGGCATCGAACGCCTCGTCGACGTCAGATCGACTGACGCTGACGCACTTCGTCGGGTGGTTGGCAGCCAGGCCGACTGGCTCTGCCAACTCGCCTCGGGCATCGACCCACGCCCGGTCGAGCCCAACCGCCCCCGAAAGTCGATGGGATCAGAGGTGACCTTCCCGACCGACCTGACCGATGTGGAGGCGATCGTCCACGAAGTGGAACTGATGGCTCGTCATGCGGCTCGCTGGCTGGCGCGGCGGGACGCGCTGGCCCGAACCGTCACGGTGAAGCTCAGGTACGCCGACTTCACCACCGTCACCCGGTCCGACAGTCACCGCGTTCCGACACGTGACGCCGATCAGATCGTCGCGCGAGCGCAGGGCCTGGTCCAGCGAACCGAGGCGGGACGGCGGCCCGTGCGACTCGTGGGCGTGAGCGTGCACAACCTCGTCCGGCCGGGTTCGGCCCCCGGCCCCGCCACCTGGCTTCCCTTCGACCTGGACGGGTCGGCTTGCGGGACCCCCGCGGATTCGGTGTAGAATCGGGCGCACTCTCCGGCACCGTGACCGAAACGCGCGCAGCAGCCCCTATCGCCGACAGGACTCGTCTGAACGAGGTACGTCAGAGGAAGCAATGCCCGTCCGCTTGTTCGTAGGCAACCTGCCCTACGACGCCACCGAACCAGAGCTCCGGGAGCACTTCGGCGTCGTCGGACCACTCTCGTCCGTGTTCATCCCGGTAGACCGTGAAACCGGCCGACCGCGTGGGTTCGCGTTCGTCGAGTTCGCCGATCCCGCCCATGGGCAGGACGCCGTCGCGAGGCTGAACAACCAGCCGTTCAAGGGACGCAACCTGTCGGTGAGCGAAGCGCGTGCCCGAGAGAGCCGTCCCGGCGGCCCGCCCCCGCGGTTCGACCGGCCCCCGCGGCCGTTCAATCCCTCGGGCGGCTTCGCGCCGGCCGCGCCGGCGCCGGGCGACGCCCGCCCTCGCCGCGAGTTCGGGCCCGATCGGCCAAAGGCGGGCAAAGCCAAGCCGTTGAAGTTGCGCCGGGAAGACAAGCCGACTGGCCCCATCCCCGTCCGTGGCGGTGGCCGGATCTACGCCGTCGACGACCTCGAGGACGAGGGCGACGAACTGCCGTTCGACCCGTTCGCCAAAGAAGAGGCCGACGACGAGGACAAGACCGACGGCTGACGCGACAGGCCGTCAGGCCGGCTCCAGCTCCTCGCCGGGATTGACGAAGCGATTGCGCACAATCCGGTACTGCTTGTCGTACAGCTGGCGATACCGCCCGCCGACGGCCAGCAACTCCTCGTGGGTTCCCCGCTCGACGAGGCGTCCGTCCTCGAGCACCAGGATCTGGTCCGCAGCCTGGATGGTGGACAGACGATGCGCGATGACGAACGTCGTCCGCCCGGCCCGCAGGGCAGCCAGGCCGTCCTGGATCAGGGCTTCGCTCTCGCTGTCGAGGCTCGACGTGGCCTCGTCCAGAATGAGAACGGCTGGGCTTGCGAGGATCGCGCGGGCGATGGCGACGCGCTGACGCTGCCCGCCAGACAGCCTCACCCCTCGCTCCCCGACCACCGTTTCGTACCCGTCGGTGAAGCGCTGGACGAACTCCTCGCAGTGCGCCACCCGTCCCGCTGCCCTGACTTCGTCGAGCGTCGCGTGCGGTCGCGCATAGCGGATGTTGTCGGCAATGGTGCCGTCGAAGAGGAAGTTGTCCTGCAGCACGACGCCGAGGTGCGCCCGGTAGTCCCGCAACTTGACGTCCGACAGCTCGTGGCCATCGACGACGATGCGGCCAGCCGTTGGCCGGTTGAACGCCATCACCAGCCCAATGAGCGTGCTCTTGCCCGAACCACTCGCGCCGACCAGTGCGGTGGTCGACCCGGCCGGAGCCACGAACGAGACGTCCTTCAGCACGGGCACGCCCGGCTGATACTCGAACCACACGCGCTCGAACTCGATCTCGCCCCGCACCCGGTCCAGCGAGCCTCGCCGCTCGTCACCGGCATCCTCGGGCGTCACGGCACGAATCTCACGGATGCGATCGAGCCCGGCAAACGCCTCGGTGATCTGCGTGCCGATTGACGCGATCTGCACGATCGGCGCTGCCACCAGCCCGGTGAAGAACACATACATGACGAAATCGCCGAGCGTCATCTGGCCGTCGATGATCGCCCCTCCGCCGACGATGATCATGACGACCCCGATGAGGCCAACCACGACGGTCGAGGCGGCGGTGACAGCCGAGACGCCCGTGATCGACGTGGCGATGTTGCGCAGCAGTTTGTGGACGCCGTGTGCAAAGACCCGTCGCTCGCGTGTCTCGGCGGTGTAGGCCTTGACGATCCGGATCCCCCCCAGTGACTGGTTCAGGCGGCCCGTGACGTCCGCGTTGATCCGCCCCCGTTCCCGGAACAGGGGCCGCAGCCGTGCGAACGCGTACGCCATGACCCCGCCGAAGGCGCCGAGAATCACGAGCGTGATAGCGGTGAGCCGCCAGTTCAGGTAGAACAGCACGCCCAGGGCCAGAGCTGCGGTGACCAGACCGCCGACGAGTTGCACGAGCCCGGTGCCCACCAGGTTGCGAATGCCCTCGGCATCGGTCATGACCCGGGAGATGAGCACGCCGGTCTGCGTGGAGTCGAAGTAGCGAACCGGCAGCCGCGCCACATGCCGCTGCACGTCGCGCCGCATCTCGGTGATGGCCCGCTGCGCCGCCACCCCAAGTACCTGCGACAGGGCAAACGACGTCGCCGACTGAACGATCGTGGCGGCGCCCCCCGCCACGGCCAGCGGCACCAGCCACTCATGTCTTCCCTTGCCAATGACGTCATCGACCAGGAACTTCGAGGTGCCGGGCAGCACCAGTCCCGCCAGCCGGTTGATCAGCATCAGCCCGAGCCCGATCGTCAGTCGGCCCCGGCGCGCCCAGACGAGCGACCGCGCCTCGGTCCACGCCGACGACCAGTTGACCGGGGTCTTCGTGGCACCGCCCGATGACGGCGACGACGCGCCTGCCATCGCGCTACCTGGCTCCCTGCTCGAGACGCACGCGACGCACCTCGATGCGCGTTCTTGGCGTTTCGGCGTCCACGGGCACCTGCTCGATCGCCGCGACGACCTCGAGTCCGCGCTCCACCTCGCCAAAGACGGTGTACTTGCCGTCGAGCCCAGGCGTCGGCGCCAGGACGATGAAGAACGACGTGGTGGCGCTCGCGGGATCATCGCCACGCGCCATTGAGAGCGTGCCCCGCAGGTGCTTCGTGTCGCTGAACTCGGGCGCCAGCGTGCCGACGGCGGCTTTCTGGCGCGGCGTGAGCGGCGCGGTCCGCGTGGTGAGCGATCCGCCCTGCACGACGAAGCCGGGGACGACGCGGTGAAACGCGGTCGCGTCGAAGACGCCGAGTTCAGCCAGCCGCAAGAAGTTCCGAACGTGCCCGGGAGCGCGGTCGGGGAAGAACCTCAGCGCGATCTCGCCCATCGAGGTCTCGATCACCGCGCGATACGTCGCCAGGTCCTCGACGGATGTCGAGAGGAACGGCAGGGGCTCCGGGGCCGGCTTGTCGCGGATCGTAGCCGACCGGATCTCGATGCGGTCGACGATCTTCCCGTTGGCGTCGACCGCCGCTTCAGAGATCTGCTGGGCCACCTCGATCCCCTCGACCACGCGGCCGAAGAGGCTGAAGGCCCCGTCGAGTACGGGCTGGTCGGTGATGCAGATGAAGAACTGAGCTCCCGCGCTGTTGGGACGTCCGGGCACGACGACGGCCGACACGGCACCACGGGTGTGCTTCTCGTCGCTGATCTCGGGGGCGAGCACACCGAGGCCACCCGTGCCGTACGACTCGCGCCTGGCGGCGTCGCGCGACAGCGGATCGCCGCCCTGGATGATCCCGTATTTCACGGCGCGGTGGAACGTCGTCCCGTCGTACGCCCCCTCGCGCGCCAGCTTGATGAAGTACCCGACGTGGTTCGGGGCGCGCTCGGGCAGCAGATCGATGACAATGACGCCGCGGGCGGTGTCGAGCACGGCCTGCTTGCCTTTCATCTGGTCGAGCGACAGGTCCGTGGTGAACGGTGCCTGGGCCGCCGGCTCCCGTCGGGCTGCCTGGCCGAGCGCGGGTGACACGCTCGCCGTGACGAGGAGGACGACAGGCACACAGAGTCGAGACACGTGCGGGAGTCTCATGGGAATGAGTGTCCTGACGCGCATGATAGCAGGGTCCTTGAGTATGATCCGTCCTGAGGAGTTGACCGTGATCGCCCATCGCCGCCTGCGTTCCCTTCTCATCGTTGTCGGGCTGCTCGTGTCTGGCGCCGGTGCCGCCGCACAGGACCTCGTGCGCCACGACCTCACGATCGTGCTCGAGCCGGCGAGCCATCGTCTCAGCGTGACCGACGCGATGACGCTGCCGAGCGGACTGCAGCCGGGCGGCTTCCTGCTGAATGCGAGGCTCCAGATCACCGACGCGAAGCCGGCCATCGAGGCCGTGCCGCTCGGCGACACGACCCCCTTCTTTGGCAACAACGGCACGGCCAACGTCGACCCGTCTCGCGTCAAGCGCTACCGATTCGTGAAGGAGCCGACAGACGGCCGCGTCCGCGTTACGTACAGCGGCGTCATCGACTTCGCGCTCTCGGCCCAGAAGGAGGAGTACACGCGAGGCTTCCGCGAGACGATCGGCCTGGTCGGCCCTGAGGGCGTGTACCTGGCGGGCAGCACGTTCTGGTACCCCCACCTGTCGAGCGGGCTGGTCTCGTTCACGATGCGCGCCACGGGGCCCGACGGCTGGCATCTCATCAGCCAGGGCACGGGCACGTCGCGCGGCGCGGGCGGCGACGCCCGCTGGGAGATGACCGGCCCGAGCGACGAGATCTACCTCGTCGGCGGCCCACTGCGCATGTGGCGCGAGAGCGCCGGCGCCGTGGACGCGCTCGTGTACCTGAGGGCCGACGAGCCGGGCCTGGCGCAGAAGTACCTGGCCGCCACGGCCCAGTACCTCGAGATGTACCGCTCGCTCATTGGACCGTATCCCTACACGAAGTTCGCACTGGTCGAGAACTTCTGGGAAACCGGTTACGGCATGCCGTCCTTCACGCTGCTCGGCTCAACGGTGCTCCGGTTCCCGTTCATCCTCACCTCGTCGTATCCGCACGAGATTCTGCACAACTGGTGGGGCAACGGCGTGTTCGTCGACTACGCCAGCGGCAACTGGTGCGAGGGACTCACCGCGTACCTGGCCGACCACCTGATCCAGGAGCAGCGTGGAAAAGGGGACGAGTACCGTCGGGCGACCCTGCAGAAGTACCGCAACTACGTCAAGGCCGAACGCGACTTCCCGCTCACCGAGTTCCGTTCGCGCGAGAGCGCCGCGACCGAGGCCGTTGGCTACGGGAAGACGCTGATGACGATGCACATGCTGCGAAGGAGGCTGGGCGACGAGAGGTTCCGCACGTTCCTCGCACGGCTCTGGCGCGAACAGCGTGGCAAGCAGGCATCGTTCGCCGATCTCCAGCGGACGGCGGAGTCGTTGGCCGGCGAGTCGCTCGCCACGTTCTTCACCCAGTGGGTGACGCGGCCCGGCGCACCTGTGCTCGGCGTCGAGGAGGTCGTCGCCCGCACAGATGGCGACCGCCACGTCGTCGAGGGCGTGCTGTTGCAGCGGCAGGAGGGACCTGCGTACGTGCTGGATGTCCCGCTGGTGGTCCAGACCGCGCGCGGAAGCGCGCGCCACGTGGTCACCATGACCGGTGCACGGCAGCGGTTTTCGGTGCCAGCCGACGGCCCTGCGCAGGCGCTCGTCGCCGACCCCAGATTCGACGTGTTCCGGAAGCTCGATCCGCGCGAGACTCCTCCGTCCATCGGGCAGATCTTCGGGGAGGCGCGCGTCACCGCCGTGGTGCCAGCCGGCGCCACTCCTGCAGAGCAGAAGGCGTATCGGGACCTCGTGACGAGCTGGCAGAGCGAGAACCACGACGTCGAGATCGTCGACGACAACGGTCTGGGGTCGATCCCAGACGACCGATCGGTCTGGCTGCTGGGACGCGAGAACCGGCTCGCGCGCCAGTTGATGCAGGGGTACGAGTTGCTGCGTGTGTCGGAGGACGGGGCAGCGTTTGCCGGCGAAGTCGTGCCGTTCAACGGTCACACGACGGTGGTCACGCTCCGGCACCCCGGCAATGTCGAGAAGGCCGTTGGGTGGATTGCCGTGGATCCACCGGCAGCGTTTGCCGGCGTCGCCCGCAAGCTGCCCCACTATGGCCGCTACTCGTACCTCGGCTTCGAGGGAGACGAGCCGGTGAACACGGTGAAGGGCGAGTGGCCGGCCACCGACTCGCCGCTGCGCGTCGACCTCCGACCGCGGGAGTCGCGCGGGGTGGCCCTGCCGCCGTCTGGTGTGCCGGCTGAGCGGCCCCTGATCGACCTGCCGCCCGTCTTCTCGGAACAGGCGCTCTCGGAACACGTGCGCTACCTGGCGGCCCCCGAACGTGAAGGTCGCGTGCCTGGCTCCAAGGGACTCGAAGCAGCGGCGACCTACGTCGCCGAGCGCTTCAAGAGCGCGGGACTCGAGCCCGCCGGTGATGGCGGCAGCTACTTCCAGCGGTTCACGATCGCCAGCGGACCCGACGGCACGCCTGTGCAAACGGCCAACGTGATCGGCGTGCTGCGCGGCAGCCGCGCGGAGTGGGCCAGCCAGACGGCGCTCGTCACCGCCCACTACGATCACCTGGGTCGGGGGTGGCCAGACGCACGCGCCGGCGATGCGGGCACCCTGCATCCCGGCGCTGATGACAATGCGAGTGGCGTCGCCGTGTTGCTCGAGCTGGCGAGGGTCGTCGCCGGCGGCGAGCGTCCGCCGCGTTCAATCGTGTTCGTGGCGTTCTCGGGCGAGGAGATGGGCGTCGCGGGCGCGACGCATTACGCGACCCATCCGGTGGGACCGCTCGACAAGGTGATCGGGGTCATCAACCTGGACACGGTGGGTCGCCTGGGCGGCGGCAAGGTCGCCGTCCTCGGCACGGGAACGGCAACCGAGTGGCCGCACATCTTCCGCGGGGCCAGCTTCGTGACCGGCGTCGAGAGTTCGAGCATCGCTGGGTCGTACGAGGCCTCCGATCAGCGCGTGTTCATCGAGCGTGGCGTCCCGGCCGTGCAGGTGTTCACGGGCCCTCATGCGGACTACCACCGCCCCACCGACACGGCCGACAAGGTCGACATCGCCGGGTTGGTGAAGGTGGCGACGCTCGCGCGCGAGGCCGTCGTGTACCTCGGCGACCGCGCCGACCCTCTCACCGCAACCATCGCAGGAGCCTCCACGGCGAAGGTCCCGGCGCCGGCCGGCGGCCCACCCGCCTCTCAAGGTCGCCGCGTCACCTTCGGGGCCGTTCCGGATTTTGCGTTCGAGGGCACGGGCGTCCGACTGAGCGGTGTCACGGCCGGCTCGCCCGCCGAACGGGCCGGCATGAAGCAGGGGGACGTCATCACGCGCGTCGGCGATCGCCCCGTGGCCAACCTTCGCGAGTTCTCCGACGTGCTGCGAAC
>JAFNAJ010000303.1 GCA_017860085.1 Acidobacteriota bacterium
TCAGGCCGCGCCTTCCCCGAACACGCGCCGGAACACCTCGTCGACGTGGCGGAGCTGGTGATCGAGGTCGAAGAGCCGATCGAGATCCGCGGCGGGCAGCACGGCGGCGAGATCGCGGTCGGCGCGCAGCAGGCCGCGGAATTCGAGGCCCTCGGCCGACGACCGCATCGCGTTGCGCTGCACCCACTCGTACGCCTGCTCGCGCGACACGCCCCGCGACGCCAGTGCGAGCAACACCGAGCCCGAGAAGATCACGCCGTGGAGCAGGTCGAGGTTGCGGCGCATCCGGTCGGGGTACACCACCATGCCGGCGACAATCCGCGTGAAGCGCCGGAGCATGTGGTCGAGGCCGATGAAGCTGTCGGGCAGGATGATTCGTTCCACCGACGAATGCGAGATGTCGCGCTCGTGCCAGAGGGCCACGTTCTCGAGGGCCGCACCGGCATTGCCGCGCAGCACGCGGGCCAGGCCCACGATCTGCTCGCACCCGATGGGGTTGCGTTTGTGCGGCATGGCCGACGAGCCCTTCTGCCCCTTGGCGAAGGGCTCCTCGACTTCGCCGATCTCCGTCTTCTGGAGACCGCGGATCTCGAGGGCGAATTTCTCGAGCGACGCGGCGGTGATCGCGAGGGCCGCCAGGAGCTCGGCGTGCCGGTCGCGCTGTATGACCTGCGACGACACGGGCGCCGGCTCGAGGCCGAGCGCCGCGCAGACGGCGCGCTCGATCGCGGGATCCAGGTGCGCGTAGGTGCCGACGGCGCCCGAGATCTTGCCGACGGAGATGGTGGCGCGGGCGCGCTGCACGCGCACGATGTCCCGCCCGAGCTCCTCGTACCAGAGCGCCAGTTTCCACCCGAGGGTCGTGGGCTCGGCGTGCACGCCGTGGGTGCGGCCGATCATCGGGGTGCGGCGGTGCTCCAGCGCGCGTTCGCGGACCGCCGCCCGCAGCGCCTCGAGTCGGGCGAGCACGAGGTCGCACGCGTCCTGCATCTGCAGGGCCAGCGCGGTGTCGAGCACGTCCGACGAGGTGAGCCCGAAGTGCAGCCAGCGCGCCTCGGGGCCCACATGCTCGGCCACGGCCGTCGTGAACGCGATGATGTCGTGCTTGGTGGTCTCCTCGATGGCCTCGATCCGCGCGACGTCGAACGCGCCCCGCTCGCGGATGGCACGCGCCGCCTCCGCGGGGATGATGCCCTGTCCGGCCATGGCCTCGGCGGCCGCGATCTCGACCTTGAGCCAGGTCGCGTACCGGTGCTCGTCGCTCCAGATCCCGCCCATCTCGGGGTGCGTGTACCGCGCAATCATGACGCCACCTGCAGCTCGCCGCCGGACACCGTGAAACCGCTCACGTCACCCACCACGGCCACCGACACGGGCGTCCGCGTCAGCAGCTCCGTGGCGACGCGGGCGACATCCTCCCGCCTCACGGCGTCGATGCCGGCCAGCGTCTCCTCCAGCGTGAAAGGCTCGTCGAAGTAGATTTCCTGCCGTGCGAGGTACGCGGCCCGCTGCCACGTGCTCTCGAGGCCCAGGATCAGGCTGCCCTTCACGTTGTCCTTGGCCCGCACGAGCTCCGACTGGTCGATGGGAGCCGCCACGACGGCGCGGAGCTCGTCCATGATGACGCGCACCACCTCGTCGACTTTCTGGTTCGAGCACCCGGCGTAGATGCTGAGCAGGCCCGCGTCGCGGAAGGCGCTCAGCCCGCTGCCGACCGAGTAGGCCAGACCCCGTTTCTCACGCACGTTCTGGAACAGCCGCGAGCTCATCGACCCGCCCAGCAGCGTGTTGAAGACGAGCGCCGCGTAGCGTTCCTTGTGGTTCTGGCGGTAGGCCCCGACGCCCATGCAAACGTGGCTCTGCTCGAGGTCCTTCTTGCGCACGTACACGAGGCCGCTCTCCACGGGCGGGACTTCGACCGGCCCCGGGCCGTTTGTCGAGACGCCGGAGAAGGCGCGTTCGATGAGCTCGCGCAGCCGCCCGTGCTCGATGTTGCCGGCGGCCGCGACGATCAGGTTGCCCGCCGTGTAGACGCGGGAGAAATACTCGTTGAGCACGTCCCGGTTCAGACGGTTCACGCTGTCGGCCGTGCCGAGAATGGCCCGGCCCAGCGGATGGCCGCTCCAGAAACGCTCGAGGAAAAGCTCGTGGACGAGGTCGTCGGGCATGTCCTCGACCATCTTGATCTCTTCGCCGACCACGCCCTTCTCGCGCTCGATGTCGTCGGGCGCGAAGCGGGGATGCAGCACGACGTCCGACAACACCTCCACCGCCAGGGGCAGGTGCTCGTCGAGGACCTTGATGGCGTAGTTGGCGTTCTCCTTGCCGGTGGACGCGTCCATCTGCCCGCCGACCGAGTCCACGGTCTGCGCGATGTCCTCCGCCGTCCTCGTCTCCGTTCCCTTGAAGAGCATGTGCTCGACGAAGTGGGCAATGCCCGGCCACCCGTCGCCCTCGTGCCGCGACCCCCGCGTAAGCCATACGCCGAGGCTGACCGACCGCACATGCGGGATGGACTCGGTCAGCAGTCGCAGGCCGTTATCGAGGACGTCGCGCACGACCATAGGCAGTCATTCGGCTGGAACTGAGAACGGAGGATGGACGCAACCTGTTGAACACAAAGGGATTGCAGCCCAGCAATCACCCAGATGATACCATGTGCCAAGCTGCCGCAGCAACGAAAAAGGGCCACGAGCCATGCCGCAGGTCGAGCTCACGGAACTCACGCTCTCGGAACTGGAGACCGCTCTTGCCGCCGCCGGCCTCGAGCGCTACCGGGCCCGCCAGATCTTCCAGTGGGTCTATCGGCGCGGCGTGACCGATTTCACCGCGATGACGGACCTCCCGGGGGCGCAGCGCGAGACGCTCGCCGGCCGTTTCCGGATCTCGACGCTCCCCGTCGCGCGCCGCGACGTCTCGGAGGACGGCACCGAGAAGTTCCTGCTCGCCTTGCAGGATGGCCGCCACGTGGAGTCGGTGTTCATCCCGCGCACTCCGCATCAGACCTTCTGCGTGTCGACCCAGGTCGGCTGCGCCATGGGCTGCGCCTTTTGCCTCACGGCGACGATGGGGCTGGTGCGCAATCTGACGCCCGGCGAGATCGTCGGCCAGGTGCGCGTCCTCGCCGGCGCGCTCGAACTCCGCGATTCCCGCTTCAACGTCGTCTTCATGGGGATGGGCGAGCCCTTGCACAACTACGACGCCACCATGGCGGCGGTGCGGATCCTCGCCGACGACCACGGCTTCGCCGTCCACCCCCGGCGCATCACGCTGTCGACGGTCGGGCTCGTGCCGGCCATCGAGCGGCTCGCAGGAGAAGACGTGATGCCGCGGCTGGCCGTGTCGCTCCACGCGCCAACCGACGAGCAGCGGGCCGCGCTGGTGCCGGTGAACCGCAAGTACCCGATCGCCGAGATCATCGAGGCATGCCGGCGTTTCCCGCTGGTCCGGCGTGGCAGGATCACGTTCGAATACGTGCTGCTGGCGGGCGTCAACGACTCTCCGGACGACGCGCGGCGGTTGGCGGCGCTGGTGCGGGATCTGCACGTGAAGGTGAACCTGATTCCCCTCAACCCCGCCGCCGGCATCCCGTTCGAACGCCCGTCCGACGAGCGCATCGACGCGTTCGCCGGAGCGCTGGCCGAACGAGGCGTCACGGTGATGGTTCGCAAGAGCCGCGGGCGCGACATCAGGGCGGCCTGCGGCCAACTCGCGGTCGAAGGGACGAAGAGGTCGGCAGCTCAGCGCCTCGCCGACGCGATCAGATAGCCGCGGCGTCGCCAGCAGGTCGCGCTGCAAACCGCTCGGCGCGCCGGACAAACGTATCTCCAGGGCGCTGTCGGCGGCAGGCGGGGCCCCACTTCGTCACCCCACCAGGCATTCGGCCCCTCCGATGCGTTTGTCGTGGGAATGTGATCGGCTTGCTCGCATGGTTTGCTGCGCGACCTGCTGACGCCGCCCCACTCTGGTCTCAAGCCTCGAATCCCGAATCCCGGACTACACGACTTGCCCGGCGAGCGCCGGCGCGGCGCTGTCAATGCGCACGCGCACGCGGACATTACGCGCGAGGCCGGGTGGGATGCTGACTTTCAGGAAGTTGTCCGTCAGCACGGTCGTCCCGTCATCCAGGGTGAGGCCGGGACGAACCGTGCCGACCTGAGAGCGGACGAAGCGCGACGAGAGTTGCGCGCCAATGTTGCGCATGCGGGCGGCGCGGGCCTTCGTCGTC
>JAFNAJ010000016.1 GCA_017860085.1 Acidobacteriota bacterium
GCTCGCCTCGACCGGGCCGGCCTCGACTGGTCGCAGTATCCCGCGGCTGCGCTGTCGCGCCTGACGCGTGACGCGCGGCGGAGCCCGATTGACCTCGCGCGGATGGCTCGGCGCTCGGTGAGGCGCCTGCCTCGCGGGATCGGCGGCCCCCTCGCGCTCAGGCTCGCCGGCGCGCGAGATCGGCTGTCGCTCGCCTTCCCGGCAGTCGCGTACCAACTCAACGCTCCCCCGGTCGTCGACACTGCCAAGGCCGCGCTCGGTGTGTCCGCCGACGACCACGTCACCTTGAGGCGCGCGTTCCTGGCCGAATGGGGACACTCGGGCGACGTGAACCTCGGCGGGTCGCTCGCACGGCTTGGAATCGCGCCAGCGCCCAGTCAGGAGGCCGCATGATTTGCCTCACCGGAGACATCCACCACGCGTCGCTCGGGACTGGTAACCAGCAGCACTGCGACATCAGCGAAGTCCAGGTGGCGGCGCGGTACGTCCGGCTGCTCGAGGAAGCCCGGGTGAAGGTGACGTTCTTCGTCTCGGGCCGGGCCTTCGACGAGGAGTGGAACGATCTGCAGCCCGTCTGCGAGCACCGTCTCGTCGAGCTGGGCGGGCACAACTACTCGTGCTTCACGCCCGAGTGGTGGCACCGTGTCTGGAACAAAGCGACTGGCAGCTACAACGGGCCCCGGTGGTATCAGCGCCTCGATCTCGAGCGGACGCAACGCGCCATTCATCGCCGGCTCGGGCGCCGCGTGCGCCTCTGGCGCAACCACATGTACATGCACGGCCCCTACACCGAGGACGTGCTCGCCGGCGGGGGCATCGCGCTCTGCTCGGATGGCGTACGGCGTGCCGCGCGGGCGCCGGAATGGCACCCGGCCGGGTTGTACAACTTCCCGCTGAACGTCATCCCCGACCACGAGCACCTCTACCACGCCGAGCGCACGCCCGAGTGGGTGGCGTGGTGGGTGAAGCGCTATCAGTGGTCCGACGACTTCGGCCCCGAGTCCTACGACGTGGAGACGTGGACCGACCTCGTCCTCGACCAGCTTCGCGAGAACGAGGCGCGAGGAGTGATCTCCAACATGATCGTGCATCCCATCACGCTCTACCTGTGCGATCGGTTTCGCGCATTCGAGCGGATCCTCGATTACCTCGCCAGCCGCGAGACCGTTCACCTGGGAGACGTCGTCGACCGCCAGTCGCGAACGCCTCGTCTCGACGTTCCGACGCTGGCTCCTCGGTGCTGCTGAACATGCGGACCTTTCCTCACCACGCGCCAGATTTGCGCGACGCGGCGCCCTCTGTGACCGTCATCATGCGGAGCAAGAACTCCGCCGACACCATCGGCCAGGCGCTGGCTGGGCTCTTTGCACAGCGCCATCAGGACTTCGAGCTGATCGTGGTCGATTCCGGCTCGACCGACCGGACACTGGAGATCGTGCGCCGGTTCCCGGCCCGCCTGATCGAGGTGCCCGCAGCCGACTACTACCCGGGTCCTGTCCTGAACATGGCGATCGCCGAGTCTCGGAGCGAGCTCGTCGTGTTCCAGAACTCCGACGTCGTGCCGCTGACGGCCGACGCATTGGGCTTGCTCGTGGCGCCGTTTGCCGACCCGACCGTCCAGGCGACGTTTGCGCGACAGGTTCCACGGCCGGAGGCGCACACGTGGGTCCGTCGCGACTATGCCGCGGCGTTCCCGGCCTCTGGCGATGCCCCGTCGTGGCTGCCCTACTCGCTTCCCTTTGCCGCCATGCGGAAGGCGCTGTGGCGCACGCGGCCGTTCTACGCCGACGCGTGGGGCTCGGAAGACACCGAGTGGGGCGCGTGGGCACGGCGCACGGGCCACCGCATCGTCTACGTGCCCGGCGCCCTGGTCATGCACTCCCACAACTACACGCTGCGCCAGCTCTTTGGCCGGCGGTTCATCGAGGGTGAGGCCGACGCGTTCGTGCCGGGCACCTCGGGCTCCGCGTGGGGCGAGGTCCGCCGCGCGCTGACGGCCATCGGGCGCGACGTGGTCGCGCATGCGCGCGCTGGTGACCTCGCCGGGATGGCGCTGGTCCCAGCCCGACGGGTCGTCTATCACTGGGCGTACTATCGCGGGTATCGGCATGGAGCCGCGCGCCGGGCCCGCGGCGACCGCAACGCGAGCTTTGGCCAGCAGGTCGTGCTGAGCCGGTACGAGGGCTGAGCCGGTGAGCATCGCCCGCGCAACCGTCGCCAACTACGCGCGCCTTGCCGTGACGGCGGCGAGCCAGCTCGCCGTCGTGCCCGTCCTGGTCGACCACGTGGGCGCGGGCACGTATGGGCTCTATGCCCTGGTCATCTCCGCGGTCAGCTTCTTCTCGCTGCTCGAGTTCGGCGCGGGTGTGGGCGCGCTGCGGGCCGTGGCCGCGGCGGATTCTCCAGACGAGCGGCAGCGCCGAAACGCAGCGCTCAGCACGATGCTGATCTTGTCGACCGGCCTGGCCGTCGTCGCGCTGATCCTGCTGCTCGCCATCGCTCCCGTCACCCCGGCGCTCCTGCGCATTCCCGACGCCCAGCGGGCCGACGGGCTCGCCCTCCTGGTGCTCATGGGCTTGAGAAGTGCCGTCCTGCCGTGGCCGCTCGGTATCTTCCGCGGGGCACTGATCGGCCGGGGCGACGTAGGCCTCGCCAACGCGATCCAGGCGGCGTCCGCGGCGTTGTACGCCGGGGCCGCCCTGATCCTCGTTCCCCGGGGTCTTGGCATCGTGGGAGTTGGTGGCCTCTCGCTGGCCGCGTTCCTCGTCGAGCACGCGGCCTACCTCTTCTTCGCATTCAGGCGCCTGCCTGGCCTCTCGCTGTCCCCACGGCTCTTCGATCGTGGCGAACTGCGCGCGGCCGTGTCGCTCGGGGCCTCGCAGACGCTGGTCTCGCTCACAGGCCTGCTCCTGCTGCGCACCGACCCGCTGATCGTCGGCTGGCGCATGCCGCTCGAGGCCGTGGCGGCCTACGCCGTTGCGCTCCGCGTGGCCGAGCAGGCGTTGATGGTGACCAAGCAGTTCGTCAACGCGTTGGCGCCGTTCATCGCGCGGCTCGGGGGCTCGGATGACCGGGCAGCGCTCGGACGGTTGCTGGTCCTGGGTGTCAGGACCTCCCTCGTGCCCGCGGTGGTCGTGGCCCTCCCCCTCGCGGCGTTCTCGACTCAGGTGCTGACGGTCTGGGTCGGGCCATCCATGGCCCAGGCCGGGCCCGCGTTGGCCTTGCTCAGCGTGGCGACTGCGCTCATGGCTCCCCAGTTGGTCGTCTGCAGCCTGTTCACCTATACCGGTCGCCACAGGCTCACCGGGCGCATCGCGCTCGCCTCGGCTCTCGTGAACGTCGTGGCGAGCGTGACGCTCGTGGGACCGCTCGGCCTCACCGGCGTCTCACTCGGCACGCTGGCGGCTGTGATCGTCGTGGATCTGGCCGTCGCCGGACGGCTGGCCCTCCGGTGCTTCGACGTGACACCAAAAACCCTGCTGGTCGATGGGTTTGGTCGGGCGCTCCTGCCCGCAGTGCCGGCAATGCTGGTGGCCGCCGTCGCCCGACAAGCCTACGCGCTCGACTCCATCTGGCAGCTCGTCGGAGCGTCGGCGCTGGCAGCCTCCACCTACCTCGTCGGCTTCTGGTTCAGTGGAGTCCCGCGGGGGCAGCGGCTGGCCATCACCGGCCAGTGGCGGTCATGGTGGCGGTTCCTGGGCGCGCCCGCCAACTCCTGAGGCCGGGCCACCTCTACTGCCGCTGCCACACGAGCTCATCGGCGGTGATACCATGCCGTCGTCTCCGGTGCGGTTCCACGCCGTAGGGCGACAAGGAGACCCCATGTACGGACTCGTCAACCAGGCAATCGAAGACCTGATCCGCAAGAACCATGGCGACCAGTTGTGGGAAGCCGTCAAGCGCAAGGCCGGCGTGGACGTCGAGACCTTCGTGAGCATGGAGGCGTATCCCGACTCGGTGTCCTACAACCTCGTCGGCGCGGCCAGCGAGATCACGGGCACCCCGGCCGCCCAACTCCTCGAGGCGTTCGGTGAGCACTGGACCCTCTACACGGCCCAGAAGGGCTACGGCCAGCTGTTCCGCATGGGCGGATCGACCTTCAAGGGCTTCATGCAGAACCTGCACAACCTGCACACCCATGTCGCGTTGAGCTTCCCGCACCTCACGCCGCCGTCCTTCTGGTGCACCGACGTCACCGACTCGTCGATGCTGCTGCACTACCAGTCAACACGGGAAGGCCTGGCCCCGATGGTCGTCGGGCTCGTGCGGGGCCTCGGGCGCATGTTCGATACGAAGGTCACCATCACGCTGACGCACGCCCGGGCGCAGGGCGCCGACCACGACGTGTTCGTCGTGACCTATGCCCCGGCGCCCGGCCCCTCGTCATGACAGAGCCAGGGCTTCCCGGCGACCAGGTCCGTGAGCTCTTCCCATTCCTGGTCGCGTTCGACGAGGCGCTCCGCGTCGTGGCCGTGGGTCCGTCTCTCGCGTCGGCGTGCCCGACCGTTGTGCCCGGACGCCCGATGAGCGACTGCTTCCGGATCCTGCGCCCCAATGTGCCGGCCAGTCTCGAGAGGCTCCGGGCCAGTCAGCAGGCGATCGTCGTGGCCGAGGAGGTCGCCAGCGGGCTTCGCCTGCGTGGACAAGTGGTCTTCGTCGAATCGCCGCCCACGATCCTGTTCCTCGCGAGTCCCTGGATCCAGGACCCCTCCGAACTGGAGCGATTCGGCCTGTCGATCGACAACTTCGCGGCTCACGATCCGACGACCGATTACGTGTTCCTGCTGCAGGGCAAGAACGTGGCACTCCAGGAGGCCAGGGTCCTCTCGCAACGGCTGCAGCAGCAGCGGACCGAGTTGCGCAACACGATCGACGCCCTGACAGAGGCTGCCGTGCAACACCAGCGCGCCAGGGCGGCGCTCGAATCGAGCGAGGCGAACCTCCGCGCCATCCTCGACTCGGCGGCCGACGGCATCGTGACGATCGATGACCGCGGCACCATCAGCACCTTCAACGCCGCGGCCAGCCGCATTTTCGGGTGGTCCCCGCAGGAAACCATCGGTCGGAACGTGAGCATCCTGGCGCCGCCGCCTCACCGCGACGAGCACGATGCGTACATGGCCCGGTATCTCTCGGCCGGTGAGCCGAGAATCATCGGTTTCGGCCGCGAGGTCGAGGGCGTCCGCAAGGACGGCTCGCGGTTTCCCCTGCACCTCTCGGTGAGCGAGGTCGCGACCGGCGAAGGCCGGACCTTCACCGGCATCCTGCGAGATCTGACGGGCTTGAAGGAAGCCCAGCAGGCACGCGCCGAGAGCGAAGCGCGCACGCGCATGATCGTGGACACGGCCCTCGACGCCGTCATCACCATCGACGTGGACGGCGTGGTCACCACGTGGAACCGGCAGGCAGAGGCCGCGTTCGGCTGGCGGCAGGAGGAGGCCATCGGCCGTCAGCTGAGCGAACTGATCATCCCGCCTGGCCTGCGGGAGGCTCACCGTCGGGGCATGCAGCACTATCTGGCCACGGGCGATGGCCCCGTCCTCAACCGCCGCATCGAGGTCCCGGCCCAGGACCGCAACGGGCGGGAATTCCCGGTCGAACTCGCCATCTCCCCGCTGCGCCTCGGCAACCAGATCAGTTTCAGTGCGTTCGTACGCGACATCTCCCAGCGCAAGCGCGCCGAGCAACTGGGCGAGAGTCTTCACCGGATCACCCGGCTGTTCGCGGAATCGTCCTCGCTGCAACAGGTGACGACGCCCTTCCTCGAGGCGGCGTGCAGCCTGCTCGACTGGGACCTCGGGGCCTTCTGGATGATGGACAACGACGCGGGACAGCTCCGCTCGGTCGACGTCTGGTGCAGGCCCGGGCTGAACCCCGCGGAGTTCCTCGAGGAAACCCGCACGCTGAGGTTCGCCCCTGGCATCGGACTCCCGGGCCGCGTCTTCGCGACCGGCCAGATGGCATTGATTCCCAACGTCCAGGCGAGCGACAACTTCCCGCGCGCCAGGACGGCGAGCGCCGGCAGCCTCCGATCGGGCGTGGCCCTGCCCATCCCCCAGGGCCAGCGCACGGCTGGAGTGATCGAGTTCTTCAGCCGCAAGACCGCCGAGCCGGACGCCGACGCGCTGCAGACGCTCACCAACCTCGCGAGCCAGTTGGGCCAGTTCATCGAACGGCGCCACGCCGACGAAGCGCTGGCCCGCAGCGAGTCGCACACACGGGCCGTCATCGACCACATGCTCGAGGGCCTGGTCGTCGTCGGCCCTGACCTCAAGGTCGTCACCGCCAACGCGGCGTTCGCTCAGATCTTCGGGTACGACCAGGGCGACCTGGTCGGCATGCCAGCCACCCAACTGCTGCCGCCCACCGAGGAGTATCAGGAGCCATCCCTATTGCGCGAGGTGTACCGGCAGTCGCTCGGACGGGTGACCGAGCGAGAGGGCCGCCGGAAGAGCGGCGAGATCTTCCCGCTGGAGGTGCAGGTCTACAGGGTGCCGTCGGGCGAGGACGAGTTGACCGTCTGCCACGTGCGCGACCTCTCGCAGCAACGCTACGCCGATCGCCTCAAGAAGCAGTTCGTGGCCACCGTCAGCCATGAACTGAGAACGCCCCTGACGTCGATTCGTGGCTCACTGGGCCTGCTCGCCACGGGCGCCGTCGGCCAGCTGCCTGCCGACGCGTTGAGGATCGTCGAGATGGCCGAGCGCAACACGGTGCGGCTCGTGGGGCTGATCAACGACATCCTCGACTTCGAGCGGATCGAAAGCGGCAGGCTCTCGCTCTCCTGTGCACGGTTCCCCGTGCAGCGGGCCATCGAGCGGGCGATCGAATCGGTAGCCCCGCTGGCCCGGCAGTCGGACATCACGATCGAGCTGCCGCCGACCCCTCCGCTGGAGGTCTACGCCGACGAAGCGCGCATCGTGCAGGTGCTGGTCAACCTGCTGTCGAACGCGATCAAGTTCTCACCGAACGGCAGCCAGGTCGACGTGTCGGTGACGCATGCCGAGAAGATCGCCGAGGTGAGGGTGCGCGACCGCGGACGGGGAATCCCGGACACGCTGCGCGAGATCGTCTTCGAACCCTTCCGCCAGGCCGAAGTCACCGACGCGCGGCGGAGCAGCGGCTCAGGCCTCGGGCTGTCGATCTGCCGGGCCATCGTCCGCCAGCACGGCGGCGACATCGGGGTCGAAGCGCCCGAAGGCCCCGGAACGGTCCTGTGGTTCACGCTGCCCGTCCCCGACGAGACGATGGACGAGACGGGCACGCGTTGACGCGGTCCACCGCTGACGCTGCCCGGCGGCAGGACCTGCCGCGCCGTGTCAACGCAAGTGAACTCGAGCTCAGTCGAGGGGAATACCGAACCGGCTGGCCATCCTGTAGAGCGTCCGGCGATTGACGCCGAGAATCTCTGCCGCACGCGTCCGGTTGCCCTTGGCGACGTCGAGGGCCTTCAGCAGGTAGCGACGCTCGAGCTCGTCGAGCGTCGGAAGGTCCGCGAAGAGCGCGTCGGCGCCGGGCTCGACCTGCCGTACCGGCCTCGACCGCACCTGCTCGGGCAGGTCCTCCACGTCGGCCTGAGGCCGACGGCACGAGAACACCAGCCGCTCGACCACGTTCTCGAGCTCGCGCACGTTGCCGGGCCAGTCGTGGTCGACCAGCGTCTTCGTGGCGGCAGGCGTCAGCTGCAGCGTGCGCCCGGCTCTCGCGCCGGCGTTGCGGAGGAAGCGCGACACGAGCAGGGGGATGTCGTCGCGACGCTCGCGCAGCGGCGGCAGGCGGATCACCATCACGCTGAGCCGGTAGAACAGGTCCTGCCTGAAGCGCCGCTCGGCGACCTCCTGCTCGAGGTCGCGGTTCGTGGCCGCGACGACGCGCGCGTTCACCTTGAGGTCACGGACGCCGCCCACAGGACGCACCTCGCCCTCCTGCAGCACGCGCAGCAGCTTCACCTGGAGCCCCGGCGAGGTCTCTCCGATCTCATCGAGGAAGACGGTCCCACCTGAAGCCTGCTCGAACAGCCCCTTCTTGTCGGCGACCGCGCCCGTGAAGGAGCCACGCACGTGCCCGAACAGCTCCGACTCGAGGAGCGTCTCTGCCAGGGCCCCGCAGTTGACGGCCACGAACGGCCGGGCCGACCGCGCGCCATGCTCGTGAATCGCGCGAGCGACGAGCTCCTTGCCGGTCCCGCTTTCCCCGATGACGAGCACCGGCGCCACGGCATCGGCCGCGTTCGCGATCTCCTTGTAGACCTGCAGCATGCTGGCCGTGCGCCCGACGAGGCCTGACGGAAGGGCCCTGGCCGGCGGCGCGAGCTCGGCCGGCAGACGCTTCCTGGCCAGCGCGCGGTCCACCATCGCGCCCAGCTCGCGAACGTCGAAGGGCTTGCTGACGTAGTCGAAGGCCCCGGCGCGAACCGCCTCGATCGCGGTTTCCAGCGTGCCGTACCCGCTGATGAGCAGGACCTCGGTGCTCGGGTCGTGCGACTTGAACTCCTTGAGGAGGTCGAGGCCCGAGACCTTCGTCTTGAGGTCGAGGTCGGTGATCACGAGCGCGAAGCGCTCAGCGTCGGCGAGTTCGAAGGCCCGCGCCGGGTCGTGGGCGACCTCGACCTCGTGGCCCTGCGACCCCAGCAGCGTGGCGATCACCGAGCAGATGTCCGGATCGTCGTCAATAACGAGGATGCGTGCCATGGCCACAAGCGGGACGGATTGCCCGAGACAAAACGCCTCACCGCGCGGAACCGTCACACCGGGCGGCGAGTCGTCGCCTCACGACCGAGGGACCGAATCCCACAAGCGCTCAACAAGTTAGCACATTCCAGGCAGGGGCAGGCGACCTGGCAGGTCCCTTGAGTATGACGTGGGCGAGGACGACCACCGCATGCACCGTGAACATGGCAACCCGATGGCTGGCACCCGAGCGACCGATGACTGGTCGCTCGGCATTCTCCGGGAACTGATGCGCCTGTTCGTTGAACAGACCCCCGAGCGCCTGCGGGCCCTTCGCGAGTCGTGCCTCAACGGCAACACCGCCCGGACGGTGAACGCTGCGCACCGGCTCCGTGGAGCCGCCGAGTCGCTGGGCCTCAAGCATTTCGCGAGCCTCAGCGCCACGGTGGCCCGCCAGGCCGCACGCGGCGACCTCCACCTCGCGGCACGGTCGGTAGTCGACCTCGAACACGAGTTTGCTCGGGCCTCGCACGTGTTGACGGCGGCCCTGGAATGGAACTAGTCATGACCACACTCACCCTGTCACGCCCTGCCACGTTCGTCATCACTGTGCCGCATGCCGCGTTCGATTCGAGCACGGCGTCGGACTTGCGCCAGGCCCTTGGCCGACTGGTCGCCCCGGCGCGCCGTCTGGTGCTCGACTTGTCGAGGGTACGCTCGCTCGACAGCGCGGGCATCGGCGTGCTCGTCGGCATGGCCCGACGCGCCGCGGCCCAAGGCGGCGAGGTCAAGCTGTGTAGCTTGTCGCGACAGCTCGCCGCCATCGCGGAACTGGTGCGCCTCGACCGGGCCCTTGAGATCTTCGCCACGCGCGAGGAGGCCGTCGAGGCCCTGGGTCTCAGCGAGTCCCGGGTCCCCACGATCGATCTGCCGCACTCCGCGGAGACGACACGTCGACCGCTGCTCCGCCGCCTGGCCTTGCTGCCGTCGTGGTCATGAGCGGCCGGCCCGGTCTCGTCTTCTGCGTGTTCGTCGACGCGCTCGGCTGGGAGCTGATGCGGCGGCGGACGTTCCTCGAGGACGAGCTCGTGGTCCGGCGCCCGCTCGACACCGTGCTGGGCTACAGCAGCACCTGCGATCCCACGATCATCACGGGCCGCCTGCCCCGGGAGCACGGGCACTTCACGTTCTACGCCTACGATCCCCAGCACTCCCCGTTCGGTGCGCTGCGCGCGCTGAGCGCGCTGCCGGCGTCGATCGCCAACCGCGGCCGGGTGCGCCACCTGATCAGCCGGGCGGTCGCCCGCGCGTACGGCTACACGGGCTACTTCCAGCTCTACAGCATGCCGTTCAGCCGCCTGCCGCTGTTCGACTACACGGAGAAGCGCGACTTCTACGAACCCGGCGGCATCAACGGGGGCCAGCCGACCATCTTCGACTGGCTGAGGCAGCAGGGAATCCCCACGCATCGCACCAACTGGCGGAGGTCGGAGCGTTCCGCCATCGACGCGTTGGCCGACGACCTCGGGCAGGGGCGGCCCCGCTTCGTCTACCTCTACCTGGCGGGCCTCGACGGAGTCCTGCACGCGCATGGCACCGGTTCGACCCACGTCGAGGCACACCTGGCGTTCTACGAACGAGAACTCAGGAACCTGCTGCAGGTGGCGCGTCGGCACTACGGGGAGATCAGGTTCCACCTCTTCTCCGATCACGGCATGACCGATGTCGTGGCGACCTGCGACCTGATGTCACGAATCGAGGCCACGCGCCTTCGCTTCGGCGTCGACTATGCCGCGGCGTACGACTCGACGCTCGCACGCTTCTGGTTCCTCGCGCCTGGAGCGCGCGAGACGATCACCGAGGCCCTGCAACGTGAGCCCGCGGGGCGCGTGCTCGACGACCGCGAACTGGCGATGCTCGGGTGCGACTTCCCGGACCGCCGGTTCGGCGAGCTCTTCTTCCTGCTCAACCCCGGCGTGCTCCTCTGCCCGAGCTTCCTCGGCCTGACCCCTCTCAAGGGGATGCACGGATATCACCCGTCGGAGCCCACGGCCCGGGCCCTCTTCGCGACCAGCGCGGCCGACGTCGTCGCGCCGCGGGGATTGACCGACCTTTACGCCTTCTTCAAGCGCGAGGCGGACATCGCCTCCGACAGAAGCGCAGGGGTCGCGGCGTGAAGGCTTCGGGCGGCCGTCTCGACGGGATCGATACGTTGAGGGCCGTAGCGGTGGCCGCCGTCGTGTACATCCACCTCAGCCCGTTCCGTGGCGCCGCGTACGACGGGACCACGGCGCAGGTCGCGGCCGACCTCCTGAACCTGCCCTGCCGATTCGCGGTGCCGTTCTTCTTCCTCGCGGCCGGCTACTTCTTTGCGGCTCGCCTGCACCGGCAAGGAAGTCCTCTGCGGTCGGCAGCGCTGTCGGCCCGGCGCATCGGAGGGATCTTCGTCTTCTGGTCGGCATGCTATGTCGTGGTGCCCGCGATCCTCCGTGGCTGGCGTCGGGGGAGCCTCGCTTCGGTTGGCGACGCGATTCTCGAAAGGATCGTGTGGCTGTCGGCGCATCCGTGGATCACCGTGTTCGAAGGACCGCAGGAGCACCTGTGGTTTCTCCCGGCGCTCATCACGGCCCTTGGCCTCCTGGCCGTCGCGCTGTGGCTGGGGTTCACACCGTCGCACGTCGTCGCGGCAGGCGTCGTGCTCTACCTGGTCGCGCTGGCCACCGGCTCCTACCAGGCGTTGACCGGTGCAGACATCGCGTTCAACCCGCGTAACGGTCCCTTCGTGGCGCTGCTGTTCGTGGCGACCGGGGCGTGGCTGCATGGTCGGCCGGTGGTCAGCCGACGCGCGGCGCTCGGCGTCGCGAGCTTCGGTTTGGTCCTCTGCCTGGCCGAAGCCGTGATGCTCTCGGCGATTGCGCACCGGTCGATCTCGTCGCACGACGCGTTGCTCGGCACGGCACCGCTCGGGATCGGCGTGTTCCTCTTTGCGTTGGCGAGCCCGCGGCTCGGGAGCGGCACGGTCCTCCCGGGCCTGGGGAGGCTCGGGCTGGGCATCTACGCGTGCCACATGCTGGTCGCCCTGCCGCTTGCGACGATGCGTCCCGACGTCGCGCCCCTCGCAGGCGAGCTGCTGCTCGCCCCCGTCGTGCTCGCCGCCTCCGTCGCCGCCGCGTGGGCCATGGCTCAGCACCCGCGCCTGGCTCGCGTGGTCACCTGATGATGGGCGAGGCTGAGGGATGGTGAAGTACCTCGTCTTCAGCACCATGCTGGTGGGCGGCGTGCCGTTGATGGCATTCGCCGCCATGTCGTCCGCCCGTCTTCGCGGCCTGCTGCTGTCGCTGCTGGTCTTCTCCACCGTCCTGGGGGACGTGGCCAGCATCAACTTCCTGTCGACCGAGACCTACCGGGGACCAGACCGGGGCTTCGAGCTGACGCTGACCGACCTGGTCGCTCTGGCGCTCGCGCTGGCCGTCGTGGCCCGGTTTCCGCGCCGCATCCGCTGGCTCCCGCTCGGCACGTGGCCCATGGCGCTGCTCTTCGTCCTGGCGATCGTCTCGACGGTGAATGCCCAGGCGCCGCTGCTTGGAACCTTCACGCTGTTCAAGCTCGTGCGAATCTACCTGCTCTTCTGGTGCGTGGTGAACGTGGTCGGCACGGGGGTGTCCCTCGACTACGTTCGGTATGGCCTCGTCGCGATGGGTCTCGTGATGACCGTGCTGGCCCTGAAGCAGAAGTACGTCTACGGGATGTATCGAATCACCGGGCCGTTCGATCACTCGAACGGCATCCCCCTCTACTGCAACCTCGTCATTCCCGTACTGCTCGTCTGGGGCATGACCGACAGGCGCCTGTCGAGCGCCGAGGCGGCGCTGACGGTGTTCGCGTCGCTCGGCATGGTGTTCGCCGTGGTGGCCACCCAGTCTCGGGCGGGCACTCTTCTGACCGGCCTGTCTGTCGCGCTGACCCTCGTCGTCGCCAATGCCAGGGCGCGATCGCCTCGGGTGTCGTGGACCACCGTGACGCTCGTGCTGATCATGCTCGCCGGCGGCGCGCTCGTGGCCGACACCATCGTGCAGCGTTTCCGCGAGGCTCCCGAGTCGAGCGAGCAGGCGCGCGACGAGTTCAACGTCGCCGCGCGTCGGATGGCCGGCGACCGCGCGTTTGGGGTCGGGCTGAACAACTTCTCCCTCGTCCTGACGACCGTCGACCGCTACAACGAGCACATCGAGGTCATGAAGGGCGAGGAACAGGGCGGCGTGGCTCACCACATCTACTGGCTGACAGCAGCTGAGATGGGATACGTGGGCCTCTTTGCATTCCTCATCGTTCTGGGAGGCTTCCTCTGGAGGGCCCTGCTCGGCGCGATCCGCGCAACGGGACTCGAGAGCCTTCTGCTCTGGGGCTTCTTCATCGGCTTCGTCGCGCTGTATCTCCAGGGCACGCTCGAGTGGGGCCTGCGCATCACGCCGATGGCCTTCCAGTTGACCATCTGCGGCGCCCTCACGGTTGCGCTCTCGGCGAACCCGCGCGCGCGCCGGCTCGCCACCTGACCCGTGACTTCAGCCGAGGACAGCATGACAACGGAATCCTTGAAACGACCGCTCCGCTCCCTCTTGCCACGGCCGGCACGCACGTGGGTGTCGCGGAAACGCTTCCTGACGTGCCGCCCGCCCGTGGGATGGGTCAGGTTCGGTTCACTGCGCCGCACGAGCCCCATCAGCTCCGCGTGGGGGCACGACCGAGGCCGTCCCATCAACCGGCAGTACATCGAGTCGTTCCTGTCGGCCCACGCCGACGACATCCGGGGACGGGTGCTCGAGGTGGCGGACAACCACTACACGGTGCGCTTTGGCGGCCCGCGTGTGACGCAGTCCGACGTCCTGCATGCCGCGCCTGGCAATCCACGGGCGACCCTGGTCGGCGATCTCGCCAAGACCGAGGACCTCCCCGCCGACGCGTTCGATTGCATCATCCTGACTCAGGTCATGCAGTACATCTACGACGCCCGCGCCGCCGCACGGAATCTGCATCGTGCGCTCAAGCCCGGCGGTGTGGTGCTGGCAACCCTGCCAGGCCTCGAGAAGGTGAGCGCCCCCGATGACACGGCGTGGGGCGACTACTGGCGGTTCACGCCGACGTCGGCGAGAGCGTTGTTTGCCGAAGCGTTCGGCGCGACGACCGTGACGACCCGGGCCTACGGCAACGTGTTCGCGGCAGTCGCCTCCTTGGCGGGCCTGTCGCAGGAGGACGTGCGTCGAAGCGAACTGGACGCGCTGGACCTCGACTTCCCCGTCATCGTCGCCGTCCGGGCCACGAAGACGGCACGCTGATGTGACAGTCTGCCTCAGCCGAGGCGACACGTCTCACGGGCCCGGGCGCATCCTCGGCCGGCTGTGGTGCCCAACACGTTGCTGCTCAGCACCTTAGCGCTGGCGAGGCGGCCGGCCGCCGCTTGGCACAGGGCTTGGTCTTCCCCGGGCCGTGAGTTCCAAGACCCCACTGCCCACCGACAGTCCGGCCGAGGCCACGGAGTCCGGCCTTCCAATCGACCTGAGGGCGACGGCCATCGGACTGTGGAAGCGACGGGCCGTGCCGGCCGCGTTTCTGCTCCTCTCGGTGCCCGCGGCCATCCTGTGTGCCCTGCTCGTGGGCAGCCGCACCTACCGCGCCGAGACGGTGCTCCTCTACAAGCCCGTCCTCATCGGCGGCGAGGTCGCCAGCGACCTGCAGACGCAGATGCACATGGTCAAGGTGCAGGGCAACCTCGAGGAGGCGGGAGCCCGATTGTCTCCTCCGCTGCCGGCAACCGCCATGGGCGCCGCGACGGAGGTGCGCATCCAGAAGGACACGGACCTGCTCTTCATCAGCGCCGTGGCCAACGACGCGCAGACGGCCGCGAAGGCGGCTGACGCGCTGCGCGAGGTCTTCCTGGAAAACCAGAATCGCGTGCGCCGGGCGGAGGCCGACCGGCGGGTGCAGGAGCTCTCGAAGCGCCTCGACGAGGTGAGGGCGTCACTGGTCGCGGCCGACCGGAACTTCGCGGACTTCACTGCGCGCAATCAGCTCATCGACCTCGAGAAGGAGACCGGCAGCTACC
>JAFNAJ010000304.1 GCA_017860085.1 Acidobacteriota bacterium
CTGAGGAGGTCGCGTGCGAGGATCGTTCGGGATCGACCCGCGTGTCTGGCTGTTGTCCGGGCTGGCGACCCTTGCCGTGCCGCCCGCGGCGGTTGGCCTTGCAGCGCTCGGCCTGCCGCTTGCGGTGGCGGGCGCGGCTGTCGTTGCGGCCGCCGTGGCCGTCGTCGCCGTCACGTGGCGGCGCCTGCCCGACACCATCGGGCAGCCCGTGCGCGGTCGTCCGCTGCTGCTCGCGGTGTGGCTCGCGATGACGGTCGTCGCCGCCACTCAAACCGTGCGGCTCAGCACGTTCATCCACGACGTTGAGCAGGCGCACCTCTCGGTGCTGCCCGAGCGCGATTTCTTCCGCAAGCATGCCTGCCTGTCGGCCTACACCGAGGCTTCGCGGATCGCGCCATCCGGCAAGAACGTCTACGACCCCTCCACCTACATGGGTCGGACGATCGGCCGGCTGGAAGTCGACCTGTTCCAGTACCCGCCCGCATTCCTCCTGCTCGGCGGTTCACTGCGCGCCATCAGCGAGGACTTCCTCGCGAATCGCGCCGTGTGGTTCCTCGTGCAAGCGCTCGCGTTTCTCGCGGCCGCTCTGGCGCTGGCCCTCTGGATCGGCGGCGCCGCGGGCGCCTCCGCGGCGTGGCTCATCCCGGCGATCTGGCTCGGCACGACGACATTGCTCACGTTGCAGCTGGGGAACTTTCAGATCTCGGCCTTCTCCTGGAGCATCGGCGCGATGCTGCTCGCCGCGGGTGGCTGGGCCGCGGCCGCGGGTGCGCTCCTCGGCTTCTGCGCCGCAGGCAAGCTCTTCCCTGGCGTGCTGGTGCTCTACATGGCGATGCGTCAACAGTGGCGCCCGGTCTTTGCGACCGCCGCGTGGGCAGCTATCTGGCTGGCAGTGGCCATCGCCTGGTTCGGCATGAAGCCGCAGTGGGACTTCCTGCTCTACCAGGTGCCGCGCATTCAGAGCGGCGAGGCGTTCTTCTGGATCGACGACGCCTCGGCTGCGCCGATCAACTACAGCGTCTACGGATTCGTGGCGCGGCTGCGCGCGCTCGGTGTGCCGGGCACGACGCGTGATGTCGGCAACGGGCTGGCGAGTCTCTACGGGGCGAGCATCCTTCTGCTGGCTGCGTACCTGGGATGGCGAACCAGGAGGGTGCCGATAGGCAGTGCCGGCACGCGGCTCTCGGAGGCAATGCTCTGGCTGGCCCTGCTCAATCTCGGGTCGCTGCGAAGCCCGTTCGTGCCTGACGCGTACGCGCTGGTCGGCACGGTCTGGCTGGGCACGCTCGTGGTGGCCGGCCTCGAGCGCCGTACGATTGGCATCGCCGCGGTGGCCGCCGTGCTCTGGCTGGCGTTCACGCGCGTGTTCGACGGCTTGCTCCCTGATGGAGTCCCCGCGCCGACCTGGATGCTTGTCGCGTCGCTGCTGATCCAGGTGGCGGCCGTCAGTGTCAATGTCGTGGCGATTCGAATGGCCCTGCACAAATCAGATGGGGTCAGGTCTTGAATCTCTACCTTTTTCACACCTGGCACTGGGTGGCACGGCCCGTTGCGCGAGCGGGGCGCCGTGCCAGATGTGAAAAAAGTGCAGATTCAAGACCTGACCCCGCAGCACTAGAAGGCGAAGATTACGCCGGCCGTGAAATCAGCCTGCCAAATCGCCGACGTGTCGAACCCGAGGAAGCAGCCAAGACCGCCACACGTCCCCGCCACGTCCACATCGACGAACGTCACGTAGGCGCGGCCGTCGAGCCGCACGCCGATGTTCTCTGTGGCAAAGAGCTTCACGCCGCCGCCAGTCCCCATCGAGAAACGGACCTCGTTGTCGCCTGGCACGGCGTAGCGCGTGATCCCGAGCAGGCCCGACAGGAACGGCCGGACGCGACCGCGCCCGAACTCCTGGATGCCGCCAACTTGCAGGTGTTCGACCGTGACCCGCACGCCAGTCGGCGGATCCAGGGGGCTCACACGGACATCAACGTCCGTGTCTTGATGGGTGAAGAGCCCCTCGATCTTGAGCCCGTCCCTCCGCGAGCCGAACTCGACGTTGACGAGCACGCCAACGCTCGGGGCTCCATCCGTGTCCACTGGCTGGCCGGTGGCCAGCTCGTAGAAGTCGCCCCCGACTCGGTAGCCGCCAAACGGCGCGATCTCCACCGTCTGCGCATGGGTCACCGACGCGCAGCCTGCACCCACAAGCAGTACCGCCACTCGTACCAGGCTTGGGGTCAGGTCTTGAATCTGAAGGTTTTTCACATCTGGCTCGGACGCAACGGGGTCAGGTCGTGAAAAAAGTGGAGATTCAAGACCTGACCCCACTTGCCTTGTGCTCCTCGATGAGCCGGTTCACCACCTCGGGCTCGGCCAGCGTGGTCAGGTCGCCCAGGCCCTCGTACTCGGACGAGGCGACCTTGCGCAGGACGCGGCGCATGATCTTCCCGCTGCGCGTCTTGGGGAGACCGGCGGCGATGTGAATCACATCGGGTGTGGCGAAGGCACCGATGACGTGGCGCACCTGTTCCTTCAGGGCGCCAACCAGCTGCTCGCGGTCGTTCGCCTCGTACCCGGACGTCAGCAGGACGTAGCAGTAGATGCCCTGTCCCTTGATCGGGTGGGGATAACCCACCACCGCCGCCTCGGCCACGGCCTCGTGCGCCACCAGCGCACTTTCGACCTCCGCAGTGCCCAGCCTGTGCCCCGACACGTTGAGCACATCGTCGATGCGCCCGGTGATCCAGTAGTAGCCGTCCTCGTCTCGACGGGCCCCGTCGCCCGTGAAGTAGTACCCCGGATACTGCGAGAAGTACGTGTCGCGGAAGCGCTTGTGATCGCCGTGCACCGTGCGTGCCTGGCCCGGCCACGGTGAGCCCAGACACAGCGCACCTGAAATGCCGTTGCCCTCGAGCACGTGGCCCGTGTTCGGATCGACGATCACCGGCTTCACCCCGAAGAAGGGGAGTGTCGCGGAGCCTGGCTTTGTGGGCGTCACGCCCGGCAGCGGGGTAATCAGGACGCCGCCTGTTTCGGTCTGCCACCACGTGTCGACCACCGCGCAGCGCCCGTCGCCGATGACGTCGTGGTACCAGCGCCACACTTCGGGGTTGATTGGCTCGCCGACCGTGCCGAGGATGCGCAGCGACGACCGCTGGTAGCGCGTCACCCAGTCGTTGCCCGCCTGGGCAAGGGCCCGAAGGGCCGTGGGCGCGGTGTAGAAAATGTTGATGCCGAGGTCGTCGACCATCCGCCAGTACCGGCCCGGGTCGGGGTAGAGCGGCGTCGACTCGAACAGCACCGTTGTCGCACCGTTCGCCAGGGGCCCGTACACGATGTAGCTGTGGCCGGTGATCCAGCCGACGTCGGCCGCGCAGCAGTAGATGTCGCCCGGGTGGTAGTCGAAGATGAGCTTGTGCGTGAAGGCCGCGTAGACCAGGTAGCCGCCGGTCGTGTGCAGCAGGCCCTTCGGCTTGCCGGTGCTGCCCGAGGTATAGAGCACGAAGAGTGGATCCTCGGCGCCCATCCACTCGTTCGTGCAGGTGGAGCGCTGCCGGTGACACTCCTCGTCCAGCCAGTGGTCGCGGCCGGCCTCCATCGGCACCTCGGCGTCGGTGCGGCGCGCGACGAGCACGGTCTCGACCAGCGCCATGCCCTCGACGGCGCGATCGACCGTGCGCTTGAGCGGCACCTTCTTCCCGCCCCGCAGCCCCTCGTTGGCGGTGACCACCACCTTGCAGCGGGCGTCGACAATGCGGTCGCGGAGGGATTCGGCCGAGAAGCCGCCGAACACCACCGAGTGGATGGCGCCGATGCGCGCGCAGGCGAGCATCGTGTACACGAGCTCCGGGACCATCGTCAGGTAGATGCAGACGCGGTCGCCTTTCTTGACGCCGTGGTGGAGCAGCACGTTGGCCACGCGGCAGACGTGGTGCTTGAGCTCGCGGTAGGTGATGTGCTGGTAGGCGCCGGGCTCGTCCTGGGCCCAGATGATCGCCGTGCGGTCGCCGAGCACCGGCAGGTGGCGGTCGATGCAGTTGAACGACGCGTTGAGCCGGCCGCCCGAGAACCAGGCGAAGTCCACCTCCTCGTAGTCGACGTCGAGCACGCCCTGCCAGGGGTAGAACCAGGAGATGGCCTTGGCCTGTTCGGCCCAGAACCACTCGGGGTTGTCGAGCGAGAGGCGGTACAAGCGCTGGTACTCCTCCATGCTCCTGATCCAGGCGCGTTCC
>JAFNAJ010000305.1 GCA_017860085.1 Acidobacteriota bacterium
GAAGGGGAGTCCAACGGCAATCGCTCTCAACGGGATGGTGAGCGAGTAGCGCAGCTCGCGCCGAATACGCCACGTGATGAAGCCCGCGTAGGCCATCGACGCGCCGAGCGCCGCCACCGAGGCGCCGAAGCTGCCGGCCTGTCGGGCCAGCGGCAAGCCGAGCACCCAGAACGTGCTCAGCTCGAGGGCGGCCGCCGTGGCCACGATGCCTGGCCTGTCGAGCGTGAACGCGACGAGCCGGGCAATACCGCCGGCCGACAGGGCCAGCAGCGCGAAAGTGAGCGGCACCAGATTGCGTGATACGGCGCGGAACTCGTCGCCGAGGACCAGCGGCACGAGGTCGTTTCCCAGGAACAGCACGGCGAACACGCCAAGGACCCCCAGCGGCACGAGCCACTTGAGCAGGCGCTCGACCCACTCCCTGACCGCGTCGGTTTGACCACGCTCGAGCATGGCGATGAGGAGAGGGGCGAAGGCGATGGCGAACTGCCAGAGGGCGTGGGCCCCGACGACGTAGATGCTGTAGGCGGCGCCGTAGAAGCCGACCTCCGCGTAGTTGCCGGTGGCCAGCCGTACCAGCGCTTCACCGCTGCGCTGCGCCAGCGAGATGAGCACGTTGCCCATCGCGAAGTACGTGCCCATGCGAAGGAACGGCGACAGGTATCGTCTGCTCAGGTCGATGTCACCCCAGCTGAGATGCGGCCAGGCCCAGCTCAGTCCGATGGCCAGCACCACGAGGTTTGCCACGAGGAAACCGAGACACGCGCCTCGCAAGCCGGCCAGCAGGAACCCCACGAGCACGAGGACCAGCGTGAGCCAGCGACGCATCAGCTCGCCCATGCCCCACCGGGCCGCCTGGTTGAGACCCAGGAAGAGCGCAAAGCAGAGGTTTGCCACGGTACGGCTGAACACGGCCACGCTGATGAAGGCGGCGGCCACCAAGTCGGGCTCGCCGAGCGCGAACGCGGCGATCAGGAAGTAGACCGTCGAGGTGAGCGCCCCCGTGCCGGCACGCAGCGCAAGGAGGCTGGTGGCCAGCTTTCGCACCTCGCCGGTTGCGTGCGCGGCGAGGAAGCGCGGGACGCTCCGCGTCATCATCGACACGGCGCCGAGGCCGCTCAGCAGCGCAAACCACATGGAGACCGACGTGAGGAGCGCGTAGCGGCCGAAGATTTCCGGGCCCATCAGGCGCGGGATCAACACCGCGAAGAGCGCTGCGCCGGCGACGTGGAAGGCCCGCTGGGCGATGAGCAGCCCAGCGTTGCGGACGGTATCGCGGACCTCGGTCACCATGAGCAGCGCCTGTCGTCGGCTCGCCTCGGGGTCATCAGAGCCAAGACCAGAGGCGGCCCGCGTAGAGCGGCAGCCGCAGCACGAGGACGAGCACACCGTAGAGGAGGGTCCAGAAGCCCGCGGCCACGGCGAGCGCCACCGTCCAGCGCTCGGCAGATCGGTACCGCAGGTAAAGCAGCAGGAAGGCCGGGAGGCCAACGAGCATGCCGAGCAGCGCGCTCGAGGCGAGCAGCACGCCGGCCCAGAGGATCAGTGCGCGCTCGCGGACACGGAGCGAGTGCTCCTCGATGACAGACCTGGCCCGAATCCGCGACACGTCGGCCAGCAACTCGAAGGCCAAGAGGGCCAGTGTCGGGAGGGCCACCAGGAGCGGCGCCCGGCGCGCCACGGGGCTGAGGTCGAGACTCATGACCACGACGAGGGCCGTCGACGTCGTGAAGACCAAGGTGAGGAGTGCGCCCTCTGCTGCGCGCGTCACGACGCCGGCTCCTGTCGGGCAGCGCTGTTGGCCCGGAGCCAGGGGAGCGCGAGGTTGACGAGCACGAGCAGGACGAGCACGAGCAGGAGGGGCCTCGCCCAGAGGTCGACCCGACCGAGGGCGTGCAGCTGCGCCGTGATACGCAGGTTCAGCTCGATTCCACCGCCGAGCAGCAGGGCGACCACCAGGGGAATTCGCGGCCACGCGTGCTTCTTCATCAGGTAGCCGATGATGCCGAACGCCAGCGCCACGCCGACGTCCTCGAAGCGCTGCTCGTAGGCGAAGGCGCCCAGCACGGCGAGCGCAAAGACGATTGGGGCGAGCACCTGCACGCGCAGCGTGGTCAGCCTGGCGAGCGGGCCCACCAGCGCGACACCGAGAATCGACGTGATCCAGTTGGACAGGAAGAGCGACCAGATGAGCACGAACACAAGGGGCAGCTGATCGGTCATCAGCGCGCGGCCGGGCACGAGGCCGTGCAACACCAGCGCCGCCATCAGCACGGCTGTGGCCTCGCTGCCCGGGATGCCAAACGCCAGCACCGGAACGAGTGACCCGCCGTCCTTCGCATCATGGGCCGCCTCGGGCGCGATGACGCCGCGGATGTCGCCCTTTCCGAACCGGTCGCGGTCCGATGACGTCTGCACCGCCTGACCGTAGGCAAGAAAGCTCGCCACCGTGCCGCCCACGCCCGGAATGATGCCCACGGCCGTGCCGATGAGCGCGCTTCGCACGAAGAGCCCGAGGTGGGTGAAGACCGATCGCACGCCCTCCCGTACGCTTCCGCTGAGCTGCTCGACACGGCTCTTGCCAGAGATCGTCAGCCGCCCAGATACGGACAGGTCGGCCATTTCCGCGATCGAGAACAGTCCGAGCACGACAGGGATGAGGCCGAGCCCATCCCAGAGGTACAGCCACCCGAACGTGAACCGCAACTCGCCGGTGCGGGCGTCCTGGCCGATGAACGCGAGCAGCAGCCCCAACCCCGCAGCGATCAGGGCTCGCGCCACGGCACCGCGCGTGACCACCGCGATCGTCGTGAGCCCCCAGATCATGAGCATGAGCAACTCGGGCGGACCGAACGCCATGATGGCCTGCCGCATCAAGGGGATCAGGAGCACCAGGATCAGGATGCCGATCGTCGATCCCCCGGCCGACGCCATCGCAGCGCAGCCGATGGCCGTCCGGGCCTGACCCTGTTGTGCGAGCGGGTGGCCGTCGATGAGCGTGGCAGCGCTCGGACCACTTCCCGGGACATTGAACAGGATCGCCGTGATCGATCCCATGAAGGTAGCGCCCCCGACGAGACCGCCAAAGGTCAACATCACCGGCAGCGGCTCCCAGGCCAGCGTGAACGGGATCATCAAGGCCATCACGGTGGCGCCACTGATGCCCGGGACGAACGCCACAAGCATGGCGAGCAGCGTGCCAAGCACGGGGTAGAGGATGTTCGGCCACGCCAGCACCAGCCAGAGGCCCTCCAATGCGCCGTGGACGGTGGCCTCGAGCATCGCTACTGCCTGACGCGCCGCATGGCGGCTTCGAGGTCCGTTAAGAGGAGCGGCGCCTCGGCCGCGGCCCTCTGGACATCGTCCTGGGCAACTCGCGCGCTGGCGGCGTCGAGCGTGCGGCTCGAGGCCGCCAGTACGCGCGCGTCGGTCAGCGTCTCGTGGAGCGTGCGCGAGAGGCACGCCGAGAGCCCGGTGTCCAGACGCGCGGGGCCCACGGCAACGCGCCCCGCTCCCATGACATCGACCAGCGCCTGCGTGTGCCGTCGTGTCTGGTCGATGTCGCGACCCCGGGCACGCGTTCGGCGGAGGGCCCAGCCGTCTTCACCACCCAGGATGGCCACGCCGTCGAGCGATTGGTGCGGCGCGATGCGGCTGAGGCTCACCTGCAGCAAGGGGCGCAGCTCGCCGGCGTCGATGAGATCCACGATCGTGTCGAAGTTGAAGCCGACCAGGTCGACGTCGCCGCGCACCGCTGCGAGCGAGGCGGCGCGAGTGCCGCCAAAGCCAGCCACGATCTCCACATTGACGTCGAGCACGGACGCGGCGGCCGTGATGGACACGAAGCTGGCGCTGCCGACCTCGTTGATGGCAAACACCAGCGGGCGCACCTCTGCAGCGGCCAGCGCGTCGTCGAGTGTCTCGAGGCCCGAGTTCCTCCCGGTCGCCCACACGTGGTAGCTGCGCGAGATGCGACCGAGGATGGTGAGGTCCGACGCGGGGTTCGGCGCTCCCGCCGCTCGGGACAACGCCGCCACCAGCAGGCCTGGCACACCCACGACACCGAGGGTCAGGCCATCGGGGGCGGCGGCTGCGATGGCACGGGCCCCAAGGATGCCGCCGGCTCCTGGCACGTTGTCGATGGCGATCTCGGCGCCGAGGCGCTGCTCGAGGAACGGTTCGATCAGGCGTGATTCGGCATCGTAGCCGCCTCC